>JAFGXF010000052.1 GCA_016936755.1 Anaerolineaceae bacterium
GAAGCGACGGAGTGTCTCTTTGGGTACCACGATGGCTGTTAATGAAAGCGCGAGGATTAATAATACACTTAACGCGCCCAGATAAAGGGAGGGGATGGCAGGGGTTGGCATATAGATAAACGGCCAATTATCAGATGCCAGCGCCTGGGTTGGATCCTCACCCATTGTCCCCTGACCGATGACCGGCAATGGCCAGCCGGTCCCGGCCGGGATATCGCCGATATCCTCGGAATACGGCGCGAGCAGTGACGCGTCCAGTTCTGCCAGTCGCGGCCCACCCATAATAACCGCTGCCCGCCCATAGGCACCATAGGTCGTTACAAACGGGGGTGAACCCATAACATGGTTGACCATCCCGGCCAATTTCCTGACCAGCCATTCTTCCCGGTAATAGTTATACAAGACCAGCATGCCATCCTCGCTGAGCAAACCGGCTGCACTTTCGAAGGCATCAGTGGTCAATAGAAAACTTTCAAGCCGCAGACTTGAATAACTGGATGTAAGTGTCAGTGAGTCAGGCAGCGCGAAGATAATCAGATCGTAACGGCCAGATACGTTGCGCAGGAAGGAGCGGCCATCATCGATATACATGTTCACGCGTGGATCCGCATAGGGCTGGTCAGGGTTCAACTCAATCCCAAGCTGATGAATGATGGGGTCGATCTCAACGGCGTCAACCGTCTCAGCACCATAGTTCAGCGCAATGGCCACATCCGGTCCGACACCTGCCCCAAGCACCAGGACCTTTTTAAATGGTTTTTGCCCCAAAAGATCATAGACCCTGAAATAGAAGGTCTCCTTGTTCAGGAAATGCGTGGCGAACTGGTGCCCGACATTATTCACGTACACATAATGACCGTCATCCACATCCTGGATCTGAATGCGATAATAAGGCGACCACAAACTTCCCCTGGCCAGCCCAAATACAATGACCAGGGAACCGATCAGGAACGGCGCCGCCGACAGCCATCTTCGTTTGGGTGTGATGCATATCACCAGAATACAAAGTATCATGAACCAGTAAAATGGCGAAAGGGAGAGATAAGACATGAAGAAAAAAGCAGCGATTCCAGCCAGGCTGCCGACAATATCCCAGGTATATGCCTGAAGGGGGGGGATCGCGGTGAGTAATTTTCCCAAAGGGCGCGCCAGGATGGTGAAAGCGATCACCACCAGGAACAATATCACCGGCAGAACAATGCTGTTCTCCGGTGGTGCAATTGACTCACCCGCAGCATAGTAGAGGACCTGAGTCGAAGGCAATAACAATTCAAAGCGGGCTGCCAAAATGACGATGATCAGGAAGAACAGCCAGATCGAAAAAGCCGGCAGGCGCAGTTTCTCGCGGCGGGATGCCATGATGCCAAGGCCGATTCCCAAAAAGGCCGCCAGCATCACAAAATTCATAAAGTAACTGAGAAAGCGAACATAAGCAGGAATCCAGCGAATACAGATCAATTCAAAAAACAGGATTGAAAAACTTGTGAGAAAGATCTTTAATTTAATTTGGTTGGATGTTGTTCGCCGGTAGATATCAGGCTTTTCCCCCTCATCCAAAATGATGTTTTTGAATCGGGTGATAAAACCATCTTTTTTCAATGCCATTGCGTCCTCAATGCTGCGTCAAGTGCAGGTGGCTCAGGGATTGTCATGCTGTTCCTGCCCGGGGTGAAAATATGATCGCCCCAGCAAGAATACTCTTGGTGGTGTAAAACGTCAAGCGGTGATCGTTCTGATTCGGGCAAGCATGATCGATTCGTTTCCTCCTCGTAGTGCATCATCATGATATCGCTTAATTCAATTCCATTGATTGTCAGTTCTTTCTTCAGACAACGACTCCAAAGCTGGTGAATGGGTGCTATTAGCCTTAATTATGCGATAATCATATAGGAGTCCCGCCAGTCCCGCTACTATGGTTAAACCACTGGTCCAGGTTGTGTACTACAAATGAAATGGAGGAAATGCTCCAATGCACAATAAGCGATTTGTGCTAATCCTCAGCGCGACAGGGATCATTTTTTTGGCATCCTGTCAGAAAGGCTGTGATGTGATGTCTCGTCTACCCACTCAAACCGGTCAAATACCGGATCGATCTACAGCTGTTACGGTCCCGTCCACAAAAATAGCAGCTGCCACCCCTGCCCCCAGCCAGATACCTGCCGAAGGCGGATGGTGCTCTACTCATGATGCACTAGATGGAAATATGCTGATCATTGGTTACATCCCTGAATATCGTTCACTTGACCTGTCATGGGGCAACTGCCTGACCGACATCATCTATTTTTCATTGGAACCAAAGACCAATGGCGAGCTGGATATGAGCCGGTTCTATCCCGCGAATTTCGAGGTGGTTGAGGAAATCAAGAGGAAATATGGAACGCGCATTCATGTTTCTCTCGGTGGGTATGGCCGATCGGATAATTTCGGGGTTGTGGTTACCGATTCGCAAAAACGGGGGCTCTTCATCGACTTGCTAATCAAGTTCGCCGCCGACCATGACCTGGATGGCATCGACTTCGACTGGGAGTTCCCGGAAACCCAGCGGGAGATCGATGGTTATATCGAGGTACTGCAAAGAATCAAAGATCAGGGATTGATCGTCAGTGTGGCCCTTTACCCATCCGAGGATTTGAACATAATTCCCTACCTGGTGGCAGACCGCATTCAGATCATGTCTTACAATCGCGGGGTGCGCCACTCAACATACCAACAGGCCATCCAGGACCTGGATTTCTTTATCAGCCTGGGCGCACCAAAAGAGAAATTAATACTGGGCATACCCTTCTACGGCCGGCAGGTGAACAGCCCGTACCACTACTTCACATATGCCGAAATAGCAGCGCAGTACCAGCCCGCGGCGGATGTGGACGAGGTGGCAGATATCTATTTCAATGGCATGCAGACCGTAATGGAGAAGACATGTTATACGCTGGAAAATGGATACGGCGGGGTGATGGTGTGGGAGCTCGGGCAGGATAACGGCACATTGATCAGGGCGATCCACGATGCCGTTGCATCCCGGTGCAAGCCTTGATCATGATCGCTTACTCAGATTGAGACTGATCCGGGATTGTTTTACAGATACTTCCGCATGGCCACACGCGCCATGCGGTCGACACGCTCATTCAGGGTATTGCCGGCATGTCCTTTCAACCAGTGCCATTCGACTTTCCGCCCGTGGATGGCCGCATCCAGTTGCTGCCAGAGATCCTTGTTCTTTAAACGGCCTCCTTTGCGCTTCCAGTTGTTGGCCTTCCACTCCGGCAACCATTCAGTGATACCAAGCCTGAGATACTCTGAGTCTGTATAGATCGCCACGGTCAGCGCCTCTGGAATGCCCCCCAGCGCTTTTAATGCCGCGAGCAACTCCATGCGGTTGTTGGTGGTTTCATGTTCGCCGCCAGACAACATGCGTTCATTGCCATCGATGCTGATCAAGGCTGCCCAACCTCCCGGGCCCGGGTTGCCATAACAGGCACCATCGGTGTGCACGATCACTTTCGCCATCAGTCATCTCCCATCGATAAAATTTCCTGGATGGTTCGGTCCAGTTCTTCCAACAGACCCGGGATACGGTCTGGTAACGTCTCAGGCTGGAACAGCTGCCAGGTGGCGTCTTCAAAAATACGCCGCGCAATGCTCCAGGTTTTGTCATGTGGAATTGGCTGGATTGTCTTCATCGCGTCGCGAACATAGGTATAGACTATGTCAGAGTCAAACCCATCTGTAAAGGTCTCCAACATCGAAAGCCGTGTGGGCCAGCCATGGTAGACTTGCAGTATGCGCTGCTGCTGCCCGGGCTCGTTTAACCAGCGCAGGAAAATCCAGGAGGCCATCTGGCGGGTGTAATCACTGCTGAGGATGAAATAGGTCGTGCCATCCACCAGGGTCCCATCCGATGTGGATTGTTCCGGATATGGGATCAGCACCCACTGATCGGCTGAATCAGCGGAAGTGAGAGCTGCACGCTGAGCAGCGATATCCGCCAGACTGCCGGAATAGAACAGCGCATAACGCCTGGCAAAATAATCATAGGGGGTTTCAGCCTTTCCCAGCCAGGCACAGTCGCGCGCCACCAGGTTCTTGAGATAATCAAAACCGGATACTGCCTCGGGGGTATTGAAAACATCAGGCGATCCATCCTGGATCTCGAAATCGAAGCTTGCCAGCCAGGCTAACAGACTGGCGGCGTCACTTGCCACCAGCCAGCCTCCGGTGCCATTGTTTTCTCTGACATTATCATCCAGATTGGCTTTCTGGGCTTTACAAGACTGCAAGAGAAATTGTTCCCGCGTCCTGGGGGGTGCATTGAAACCCAGCTCGAGTCCCCAAGTCAGGTTGTATACCAGGAAATGCGCATTCACCTCAGCCGGGATGCCATATTGAACACCATCATTTTGCCCCAATCGCCAGACTGGTTCGATCAGATCAGCCTTTTCATCATCGTCATACCCCCAGACCTGGCTGGCCATGTAGTCATCCATCTCCACCAGGTTCATGCCCGCAGACTGCAATCTGAAGGCCTCCTCCGGTCGCGCCAGGAAGACATCCGGCAAGCCACCCTGGTCAGCGGCAGCAGTCAAACCATCCATCAGGGCGGACTCACCACCCCAGCCCGTCAGGTTGACCTGAATGCCATACTCGTTGGAGCGGTTGAAATCCTCGACCAGGTACCCAAGCTGGTCGCTGCGATCATCCAACCAGGGCACCCATACCATAACATACTGATCCTCGAGCACTCCCGGGGTCACGCGCAATTCCGCCGGCAGATTCGTGACGGCTGGCGAAGCGGTTTGCAGGTTAACCACCGGTAAAATTGATGGTGTGACACTGGATACTGTCTGACACGCACCCAGACCTGCCAGCAACAGTACACAAATCATCGATATACTGGATCGAACCGGTCTGCTGTATCGCTCCATTTAACCGCCAAAAGTGATCAATGGTACCGGGCTGAAGACCAGCACAAAAATAATAAAGACCGCCATCCCCATCCAGCGCCGGCGGCTATCCAAGGGTGTTATCTCATCCAGTGTCTCCGCCTGAATCCGACCGAACATCAATAACAGAAAAGCCCACAGCCACCAGCCGCTCCATACCAGTCCGAGCACACCCAGGCATAGAATGATGATGGGTAACAGCCGTTGCATGCGCTGGTTGCCGACCAGCGTGGCGAGGATATGTCCTCCATCCAATTGGCCGGCCGGGATCAGGTTAAGGCAGGTCACCAGCAGCCCGGCCCAACCAGCCCACACGATCGGGCTGATCATGACATCAATACCTCCCAGCGGCAATGGTTGGCCAGTGAAGAAGTATTTCAACCAATAGATCAGTGGCGGCAAACCGCCAAAATCCACTGGTATCGGCAGCCACTGGTTGAATACCAGCTTTTTCGCCAGCAGGTAGAGGATTGAGTTCCCTTCAATGGTGAAACTCAATCCCTGGGATACCGTCTGAGGAATCTGGTCCAATTGAGACTGGGTTAGGCCGAAGATCAGGATCGGTATGGCAAACACCAGCCCTGCAATCGGTCCAGCAACACTGATATCGAACATCACGCGTCGATTCTTCGGTGGTTCCTGAATGTTAATAAAAGCACCCAAGGTGCCCAACAACGACATCGGGAAAGGGATGAAATATGGCAGTGTAACCCGCACTTTATGCCAGCGCCCGGCCAGGTAATGGCCGAATTCATGCGCCCCCAGAATGATCAGTAAGCTGGCCGCAAAAGGCAGCCCGTTCATGGCCATTGCAAAGATATCTTCCAGTGAGTCGATGGTGTATCCCTGTGCACTGGAATCCATTGACAGCATGGCGCCAGTAAGCATGACACTGAACAGGGTGGCAATGAAGAGTATGATGTTCCACCAGGGGTTGGTCAGTCTGGGGCGAACCATATTGGGAATCAGCAGGATGACATGCCGGTCACCTTCCCAGCGAAAAAGAGGTGTCAGGCCGTGCGATTTCAGTTCGGCCGACAGGCGATCGTAAGCAGCAGCGCTGTCCTGGTCGTATAGTCGGCCTCGAAAACGGGCGATGAAATGCGTTTTGGCATCCCCATAGGTGACATCTTCCACTGCCAAGTATCGCGAGATGATCGATGCGGTAATATCCTGTTGATTATTTGTAAGGTTGTCCATTGCGTTTTTGAGGAACTTTTATCTCTGCGCTGCGTTATATATGACGGTGAGCAACGCCCAGCCAGGAACAAGCGGGAATGGATGGGAGTCGAACCCACCGCGGCTCGC
>JAFGXF010000053.1 GCA_016936755.1 Anaerolineaceae bacterium
GATGACTATGCATTATCAGCACGCCCGGATCTCGGACTATCTCCTGAACAATACCTTATCCTTCAACCGACCAGGATCATCCAACGCAAAGGTATCGAGCATGCCATCGAGTTAACCCGCCGGCTTGGATTGCCTGCCGAGTTGGTCATTTCCCATGCCGCCGGCGATGAAGGCACCGATTACGAGAAGCGTGTGCGTGAATTTGCCGCTCTCCTGCAGGTGACCGTGAATTTCGAGTCAGCCATCGTTGGCGCAGAGCGAGGGATTACAGCAGATGGTCGCAAGATTTACGCCTTGAGTGATGTCTACCCGCAAGCTGACCTGGTTACCTATCCATCCTCCATGGAAGGTTTTGGTAACGCTTTTCTCGAAGCCATTTATTACAAACGACCGCTGGTCGTGAATAATTATTCCATCTATGAAGCTGACATTAAACCCAAGGGTTTCAAGGTGATCGAATTCGATGACTTTATCAGTGAAAAAACGCTGGAGGAAGCACGTTACATTCTTACCCATCCAGAGGCAGCGCAGGTACAATGTGAACACAACTATGAACTGGCCCAACGGTATTACTCGTATTCCATGCTGGAACGACGACTTGGCCTTTTGTTGTCCGAATGTTTCGGAGAGACTGTATGAAAATCGCCTTATTGCACTACTCCTCACCACCCATCGTAGGGGGTGTCGAAAGTGTGCTTGCACATCATGCGCGGTTGATGTCCAAAGCCGGACATGATGTTACGATCCTTGCCGGCCGGGGAAAGGTTTTTGATAAGCGTATTCCGGTAAAGGTCAACCCACGCCTCGATTCCCGCCATCCGGATGTGATCCGGGTTAAAAAGATGCTTGATAAAGGGCATCTGGCAGATGATTTTACCGATCTTCGTGACCAGATCGAAGCGGACCTGATAACAGCCCTGAAAGGTTTTGATGTATTGATTGCGCATAATGTTGCATCGCTGCATAAAAACCTGCCGCTGACAGCGGCCCTGCATCAAGCACACCAGATCCCGGGATTCCCGCGGCTGGTTCTGTGGCACCACGACCTGGCATGGTCCACACCACGCTATCGGGGTGAACTGCACCCGGGTTATCCCTGGGATTTGCTGCGCGCTACATGGAATGATGCCGTCCACGTGGTTATCTCTGAAACGCGCCGCCAGGAATTGGGCAGCTTGCTTGGCATTTCATCCGATTCTATTCATGTCATCCCCAATGGCGTGGATTTGGACAGCTTCTATAAGCTCGACCCTCTGACGCTCCAAATCATGGATCAGCTTAACCTGATCGAGGCGGATCCGCTTTTTCTATTACCGGTGCGATTGACACCGCGTAAAAACATTGAGTTGGCTTTGCATATCATGGCTGAACTGCATCGGTTTTTACCAAATGCTGTTTTACTGGTAACTGGTCCAGAGGGACCACATAACCCGGCCAATGCCAAATACAAACGCAAACTGCTCGATATGCGTGACGATCTGGGACTGTCAGATGCAGCATTATTCTTAGCCGAGACAGTATCCGGGTTCCTGCCAGATGCCGTCATCGCTGATCTATACAAACTGGCAGATGCGTTGATATTTCCAAGTCAGGAGGAAGGCTTTGGTATTCCCATCATCGAAGCTGCTTTCAGCTCTTTGCCTGTTTTCTGTGCCGATATTCCAGTCCTGCGTGAACTGGGTCGCGATGATGTCAGTTATTTTAATGTTGACGGTGATCCATGTTCGATTGCAAAGCAAATCGAAAGTCGGCTGAAGAGTGAGGCAACAGCACGCTGGGCTCGTCGCGCAAAGCACACCTTCACCTGGGATTCAATCTATGTGAAAAGAATTGAACCACTACTACAGGAGGTGGCATGATGCACCGTCATTTGGGTAAAAGAATTAATACCGCACTGGTGCCAATTGGAACGGGTGATATCGGAGATACGGCGCTTAATCTGGCTCAAGCCCTCGCCGATGAAGTCATCCTGGTCGGGGTCGTCCCGGTCGGTGAGGAAGAGACCATGAGTGCCGGAGCACAAGCAGCCAGGCAGGTACGAAAACGACTGTTCTCATTCAGCAGCCCCTCCATCCGATTCAAATCCACCGTGATCGTTTCAGAAACACCCTGGAAGGATCTGAACAGCGTCATTGATCAGGAGAAACCCGATCTTGTGTTTATCGAGTGGAAGGAAGGACAGCTTGTTTGTGGTTTTCCTATCTTGGAGGTCCTCTCCAATCCACTTTGTGATGTCGCCATTGTACGCGGGAGTTCTCCGTTTCGTCTGGACCGGACCTTGATCACCGTGCGTGGGGGACCACATGCTGAATTGGCTTTTCAGATCGGAATGGGCATGCAGCCAAAACAAATTGATGTGTTGCACCTGGCCTTGAAAGGTGTTGTGGATGATGCGCCTTTTAAAGGATTAAAGGAGATACTTCGTCAGATACCTGAGGTCAACCTGCGGTCGGTCATCACCCAGGATGTGGCACGGTCCATCCTTGATGAATCCAGGAAATACGACCTGGTGATATTGGGAGTGACAGCATCCAGGAACATGGGTGTTTCTTCAATTGGAGCGGTGGCAGAGAAGCTTTTGCGCGAGTCACCTTCCACGATCATGGTGGTGAAAACTCGCCGTCCGATCGCCGAATCCATGTTCAATGAAACCATCGGGGTAAAAGCGATATCAATCCTGGTGGACAAGTGGTTCGCTGAAAACACATTTCACGCAGACGAATTCCTGGATCTGAAACGTTTGATGGAATTCAAGGAAAAACAAGGTTCAAGCATCAGCCTGGCCATGCCATCTCTGAACGAGGAGAAAACAGTACACAAAGTCATTACAACCATCAAGAAGGCTCTGATGGACAATGTGCCTCTGCTGGATGAGATGGTGCTGATTGATTCTGACTCCACCGACCGCACACGGAAAATTGCAGAGGAATTGGGCATCCCGGTTTATATTCACCAACAAGTACTACCAGAGCTCGGTGCCCGGCCTGGGAAGGGTGAAGCGCTATGGAAGAGCCTGCTGGTCACCAAAGGCGATATCATCGCCTGGATCGATACAGACATCGTGAACATTCATCCTCGATTTGTTTATGGTATCGTCGGTCCTCTGCTGCTCAACCGGGATATTCAATTCGTTAAAGGTTTCTATCGCCGTCCGCTCAAGACGGGAGGCATGCTTCAGGCAGGTGGTGGTGGACGGGTCACCGAACTGACAGCGCGCCCCCTGCTGAATCTGTTTTACCCTGAACTTTCCGGGGTCATCCAGCCACTGTCAGGCGAATATGCCGGTCGCCGTGAAGCGCTGGAAAATGCGATCTTCTTTTCGGGCTATGGAGTCGAAACCGGCCTGTTAATCGATATATTCGAGAAGTATGGCCTTCGTTCAATAGCCCAGGTGGATCTGCTGGAACGCATCCATCATAATCAGGAGCTGGAAGCCCTCGGAAAAATGTCTTTTGCCATCATCCAGACCGTTCTTCACAAGTTGGAGGAGCGTTACGAACGCTCGATCATCGAGGATATCAATAAATCGATAAAACTCATCCGCAGGACCAAGAATGGCTATTATCTGGATGTGGAGGAAGTCGCCGAACATCACCGGCCACTCATGATCAGCGTCCCGGCCTACCGGGAGCGTCATAAAAGATGACGCAGTTGTGCCTGGTTCGTCACGGCCAAACGGATTGGAATCTCGAAGGTCGATATCAAGGCCAAAGCGATGTGCCACTCAATGAGAACGGTCGAATCCAGGCGCAGCTTCTGGCCAGGCAATTACAGGATAAACAGTTTGAGGCAATCTTCACCAGCGATCTGCAGCGCGCGAAGGAAACCGCCGAGATCCTTGCGGCGATATTTCATCTGCCGGTGAACTCTGATCCCCGCTTGCGCGAGATACATCAGGGTGAATGGGAAGGCCAGCAAGTCGATGACATCAAATCACGCTATGCCAATCTGTGGAATGAGCGCATGGAAGATCCAGCCAATGTCCGCCCACCTGGCGGTGAGACGGTCGCTGAAGTTGCCAGGCGTGTGCATGCCGCACTGAATGATATTGCAACCCATCACGCCAACGATCCGGTTATGGTGGTCTCACATGGACTGGCAATTGCCACTGCCTTGTGCAAGATAAATGGTATCCCCATCGGTCAAGCGTATACGCTGATCCCCGATAATGCAGACCCGATATGGGCCGTCTGGGATGTTTAATCTGGTGCAACGGTTTTCAACTGAATTGATAACATGATCCGGGTCGTCTCCAGGTAATTATGAAATATGCAGGACGGATAAATTTCCCAAGTACCCATACAAATAGCCCCCTGTAAATCCTTAATCAGGTGAGAATTCAGGGCAAACCCCTCTGTTGATTTAATACTTTCGCGGAGCCGATCATGGGTCATAAAACAATCCAAGGCGAAAGAGGGACTTTCCATTATTGGGTGGCGGGAACTGGTGCCCACTCGATCATCTTCAGCCACGAAGCCACCGCTGACCAAGGCTTGTACCCATTTCAGATGGAGCATTTCGCTCAGGGCGATAAAGCCATCAGCAGGTATGTACCCCTCCACAGGCAGTCAAGGCCATATCGGGATTTCTCGCTGCAAAATGCAGCCAATGAATTGATCGCCATACTGGATGCGGAAAAGATCAAGAGAACTCACCTGGTGGGGCAGTCCATGGGTGGCTAAATCAGCCAGATCGATGAATCGGATCATCCAGCCCGGGTCCACAGGATAACAGCTGTCGCACCCCTCCAGGGTGTCTCGCAAGAACAGACTGGGTTCGCTCTGTGGGATAAATCCATCACTCAGACCTCGTTATAATATTTTGAAATTTCTACATCACACATCATAATAAAATCAAAGCGCCATCAATATCGATGGCGCTTTCTATCTATACGCAATGATCACTCACCGGCGGGTTCACTGAGGATCAACCAAACTTATAGGCAACCCCGAACCCCCCGCGCGGATTCTTCCACTCGATGTTGTCCTTCTCACATCGAATGCGGCAGCTGCCGCATTCGATGCAGCTCTGGTACCCAACCTGGATGGTGCCATCCGCCTGCAGGCTGTATACCCCGACCGGGCAGAAATACAGGCAGCCGCGTCCCACGCATGTCTTGCAGGCTTCAGAGTCCTTAATCTTGAGGTGGGCCTGCTCTTCATCCACATAGTATTTCAACGACATCAGGATGTCATCCACAAACACAGGCTCCAACTCTTCACCAATCTGCCTGACTTTCTCAGTCTCACGGATCTCTTTTTCACTTTTCATGTTCATCACCATCCAATAATCGTTCTACCAAATGAGACAATATCGCCAACAGCTCGTAAAAGCGGCTTGCGCCGGGTTAGTGAACGCAGGATATCCCGGTACAATTGCCGCTTGGGCTGACCAAAACCGCTGAAGAACTTGCCCAGCGCAGTGTTGATGAAACCTGGATAAACATCCATGAAATCATGGTGGGTGTTCAGGAAGTGCGAGAAATTGCGGTACTGGCGCAGGTCCCGCAGGATGAACGAGTCATTCAGTTTATCCTGATAGACCTTCAGTGATCCGGCACTGTAGTCTTTGCGCTGATGTGCTTCAAAAGCTGCCTCCCCGGCCAGTTTACCCGCCACGGTGGCCATGTTGGTACCCTCCCAGTGGAGGGCGTTCACCATGGCAGCCGCATCCCCGGCCACCAGCACCCCGTCGCCATACAGCTTTGGCATCTGCCGCCAGCCGCCCTCGGGGATCAGGTGACCGCCGTACTCCATCATCTGTCCACCGGCCACCAGCGGGGCGATCTGCGGGTGCTTGAGGAAACGCTGCATCAGGTCATATGGTCGTGCATGGTGATTGTCGAGCACATCCAGGTCAACCCCCACGCCCAGCGAAACGCTGCTCTTGCAGGTGTAGATGAAGCCCAGTCCGGTCAGGCCAAGCGAAATATCGCCGATGACCGAAACCGCCAGTCCGTGATCGGAATCCGGCAGGCCGAAGCGGGCATTGATATCCTCGGCAGGCACGGAGATCAATTGCTTAACGACCAGTGCGACCGTTTCAGGCCGCAGGTCATGGTCGATCAGGCCGGCTTTCTGTGTGAGTATGTTGTTCACGCCTTCGCAGATGATGGTGACCGGCGCATATACTTCGCCTTCCGGTCGGTCGGTTTGCACGCCGATGATGGCGCCGCGGGCATCACGGATGAAATCGACCACCAACGTCTTGGGGATCAGGAAGACACCCTCGGCCTGGGCCTGCTCAACCCACCAGGCGTTGAACTTGGCCATCATGCCGATATATGCATCAGCCGGGTTCTTCAACAGCTCACCACCCTGGACGGTGATACGGGTCATGCCCGTCTCAGACAGCATCCAGTAGCCGGCCTCGGTGACCGGCCGCTCAAGCGGCGGGTTACGCTTCCAGAAATCCGGGAAGACTTCCTCCAGGGCATGGGTGTAGACCGTGCCGCCGAAATAGTTCTTGCCACCTGGTGTCTGTCCGCGCTCGATAAGCGCCACCTTCAATCCCTTGCGCGCGGCACTGAGCGCAGCCGTCCCGCCGGCCAGGCCGGCGCCCACCACGATGAGGTCAAAGCTGAGCTTCTTGTTCTTCTTCTGCTTCGTTTTAGGCATGTTGCACCTCCCTGGCATCCTTGACCTGCTGAATCAAGGCTGGGATGACCTCAAACAGGTCACCGACGATACCCAGGGTGGCGACCTCGAAGATGGGCGCATGCGGATCGCGGTTGATGGCCAGGATGAAATCAGAATCCTGCATCCCGACTTTGTGCTGGATGGCACCGGAGATGCCGGCTGCAATATACAGTTTGGGGCGCACGGTCTTGCCGGTCTGCCCGACCTGGTGGTCAACAGAGATCCAGCCAGCGTCCACGCACGGACGGGTGGCAGCCACCTCTCCTCCCAGGACATCCGCCAGGTCTTTCAGGAGGTTGAAACCCTCCGGGCCGCCCAAGGCACGCCCGCCGGCAACCAGTACATCGGCGTATTCGATCTTGGCGCTGCCTGCTTCATTCTGGATCAGACGCACGATCTTGGCGCCGATCTCCTCCTCTTTGATGGGGATCTTCTCATAAGAGACATCCCCTTTGACTTTCGAAACCTTCTCAGGCATCGGGAACACGCGCGGTCGGACGGAAGACATCTGCGGACGGTGAGTCCGGCAGACAATGGTAGCAATGACGTTCCCGCCAAACGCCGGGCGGGTTGCCAGCAGCAGTTTGCCAGCACCTTCCTTGACCTCACCCATCTCCAGCCTGGTGCAATCGGCGGTCAGCCCGGTACCCAGACTGGTGGCGACAGCACCAGCCAGGTCGCGGCCGAGGGTGGTGGCACCGATGAAGAACACCTCTGGCTTGTATTTTTGCACGACCATCACCAGCGCACGGGCATAAGCCTGATTTCGGTAATGGGCAAATACCTCGCCCTCAACAACATAGACATGGTCGGCGCCGTACTGCAAACCTTCTTCGGCAACAGCTTTGACATCCTTCCCCACCACGACAGCCTCAACGACCACCGTGTCACCTGCCGAGGTCGCTTCATCTCGCACCTGGTCTGCCAAACGGCGGGCAACGCCGATCAGCTCCCACGAAACAGGGTGCGCCGTACATTCCACCTGTTCAATAAAGACCCAAAAGCGTCTGATCATTATGCACATCCTTCCGGCATGTCCAGGATGCCCGCAGCCTCGATCTTTTCAATCGCCGTTTTGACCGCCGGGGCAACACCTGTATCAGCCGTGTTGATAACCTCCCCCGCCGTATGCAGTTCAGGCTGGGTTGTCTTAAACACGGTGGTTGGTGAGCCCTTGATCCCGATTTGATCGGGTGGGAACGCGATGGGTTGCTCGGCCGTCCAGACTTCCGGTTCGTACTTCAGGGAATGGACCAGGTTGGGCAGTGAAGCATACGGGATGCTGGCGATCTCCTTCTCGCAGGTGATCCCACAAGGTAGTGGTACCTGGATGACTTCGTTGTATTGCTCCGACTTGCGTTCTGCCACCAGAGTTTTCTCCTTCAGGTTGATCTCATGGATCTTGACCGCGTAGGTGATGAGCGGGAAGCCCAGGCGGATACTCACGCCCGGGCCGACCTGGGCGGTATCACCATCGATGGCCTGCTTGCCGAACAATAGCACCGAGATGGGGTCTTTCTCGTGGATACGCTTGATCATTTCAGCCAGCACGTAAGAGGTGGCCAGGGTATCGGCACCCGAGAACTGGCGGGCCGAGGCGATGATGCCGCGGTCAGCACCCAGCTCGATGCATTCACGCACGGAAGAGATGGCGCTCATCGGACCCATCGAAAGGACCGTGATCCGGCCACCCAGCCGCTCCTTCCACTCAACCGCCGCGGCCAACGCATGCGCGTCGTAGGGGTTGAGGATGGTGGGCACACCCTGACGGATCAGGTTGCCGGTCTCCGGATCGATACGGATGTTGGTTGTATCCGGGACCTGTTTGACTGCTACAAGTGCATGGAACAAATCTGCCTCCTGAATAGTTGGAGTGGAAAATGCTTTAGAACCTGTATATTATATCGAATTGGAGTGGGAAGTTGAGTGTCAAAACTCCTTGCTTTTTCAGGAGAAAGTATATTTTAGGTGGAGACACCTATACCCGCAGTGGCACAACACCCCGACATTCTTCGATCGCGCTGCCCCACAACGACTTATCTGCTGCCGCCTCGCACCCGATCGGTCACCCACCCGGCAGGTCGCATCTTGACACCTGGCAACCATGATGATAGAGTTCTCCCCTGTGTTTAAAAAGCGAACACACAGGCTTTCTTATCTGGGTTCATCAAGCGACAGCATCGAGGAGTGTGATCATGAGCATTATTGAAGTCAATCACCTGACCAAGTATTATGGAAAATCACGCGGAATCGTGGATATCTCCTTCAAGGTGGAGGAAGGTGAGATATTCGGTTTTATCGGCCCCAACGGAGCCGGGAAATCGACCACCATCCGCCTGTTTCTCTCCCTGATCTACCCAACCAAGGGCGAAGCGAAGATCTTCGGGAAGGATTGCATCAAGTTCGGTCCCGAGCTCAGGCAGGAGATCGGATACCTGCCTTCAGAGGTCTTCTATTATGAAGGCATGAAAGTCCTCGACCTGCTCAAGTATTCAGCCAGCTTTTTTCAAAAAGACTGCACCAAGCGCATGCATGAGCTGTCTGATCTGATGGAACTGGACCTGAAAAGAAGGATCAGCGATCTCTCTTACGGCAACAAGAAAAAGGTCGGCATCGTGCAGGGGCTTTTACACCAGCCGAAACTGATCGTCCTGGACGAACCGACCGCGGGTCTCGACCCCTTGATGCAGCATAAATTTTTCGACCTCATCCGGGAGGAGAACAAGCGGGGTGCGACGGTATTCTTTTCCTCGCATATCCTGGGCGAGGTGCAAAGGCTTTGCAACCGGGTGGCGATCATCAAGGAAGGCAGCATCATCAATATCCAGGATATCAAGACCCTGCAAAAGGACAATTATAAGAAGGTGCGCGTGACGGCGGATGATTTGGATGAAAAACGGTTCAAAGTCAAGGGTGTCACCGATCTGGAAAAAGAAAACGGTTCAATCAGCTTCTTTTACAAGGGTGACATTAACGCGATCACAAAATTGATCGGCAGCCGCAAGATCTCAGACCTGACCATCGAGGATCTGACGCTGGAAGAGATCTTCATGCATTACTACGAATAGGTGATGATAATGAACATCTACTTGCATGAGTTCAAAACCAGGCTGTCGTCCGTGCTGATCTGGTCGGGATCGATCGCCGCCCTGATCTTCGTCTTCTTATCCATGTTCCAGGCTTTCGCCGCGGATGCAGCCATGGTGGATGATCTGATGAAGGCCTTCCCCGAGGAACTGTTGATCGCTTTTGGCATGACAGACATGGATTGGTCGACCATACTGGGCTTCTTCGGACTATTATTCACCTTCGCCCAAATCTGCCTGGCAATCCAATCCGCCAATTACGGAGTCGGACTGGTCTCGGTCGAAGAAACCGAGTGGACGGCAGACTTCCTGCTCTCGAAACCGGTCAGCCGCACTCGCATCATGACCAGCAAGCTCCTGGCGGCCATCACCAGCCTGGCGATCACACAGGCGGTCATATGGGTCTGCAGCTTCGCTTTCATCTCCATTTTCCGCCAAGGCCAGACCTACCAGGTCAAGCCCGTCGTACTGCTCCTGCTCAGCATGATCATCTTCCAGTTGTTCTTCCTGACAGTCGGGATGCTGATCTCGCTGCTGGTAAAGCGCGTGCGCAACGTCCTGCCGATTTCCATGGGGCTGGTATTCGGGTTGTACATCCTGAATGCCTTTGGCAGCATGATCGGCGAGAAAAGCCTGGAAATCCTGTCACCCTTCCAGCATTTTTCTCCCAGCTACATCATCAAACATGCAGCCTGGGATTGGTCGTTGGTGATGATCAGCGTGGCAGCCATCATCATTTCGGTAGTCGGTAGCTATGTGCTGTATTCCCGCAGGAACATTCCCTCCGCGGTATAAGGAGAAGATACGTTGAATATCTTTTTTCGTGAACTGCGCTCGAACCTGAAATCCCTGCTGATCTGGAGTGGCATCGTCTTTCTTTTCAGCGTCATTGGTTTCTCCAAATTTTCAGCGTTCTACAACAACCCCGAACTGACGGCCATCCTGGACAGCATGCCGCCGGCCGTGATCTCAGCGCTCAGCATGAATGCCTTCAATCTGACCACGGTGACCGGCTTTTTCGGTATCATGATCCTGTACTTCAGCCTGATCCTGGCGATCAGCGCTGCCATGTGGGGTAGTGATATCATCTCGAAGGAAGAACGTGACCGGACGGTCGAGTTCTCCCTCACCCTGCCGGTAACGCGAAACCGGGTGGTGAACGCGAAGACAGCCGCAGCAGCGGTGAACTGTATTATCCTGCTGCTGGTCATGTGGGGTGCAACCGTGTTCGGCGCGCAGAATTTCAACCCTGATAATGAATTCTACGCTTATGTATCCATTGCCATGCTGGCTTTCCTGCTTCTGCAGATGGTCTTCCTGGCGCTGGGCATCTTCCTGGGATGCGCGTTGAAAAGGTACAAACTGGCCGGTTCGGCGGCAATCGCGGTGATCCTGGTCACCTACTTCACCTCGATCCTTTCGGGTTTGAATAAGGACCTGGATTTTCTGAAATACTTCACGCCGTTCAAATATTTCGATGCAGCCACGATGCTGCGCGACAACCGGCTGGAGTGGCCTTTTGTCTTGCTCTCAGCCGGCATCATCATCGTGCTGCTCATCGGAGCCCACATCGCCTACCGAAGAAGGGATCTGTATATCTGATCTCCGTCATCTTTCTGGTGCAGCGCCCGTCAGAGCCCCAACCCTCCTGCGAGGTCTAAAGAGACTCAGCGTAACATGCTCAGAAAGACTCTGCGTCCACCGGGCACAGAGTACCGCCCCCCTTCCCGCGCATAAGCCTGCGCCTGCTTTCTGCCGGTGAGCTCCAAAGTGCACACCTCAGGCGTACACCCACCCTCCTGACCAGCTGACCCCTTGAACTCCTTTCAGGGTACAGCTGGTATGATCAACCCACCTGCTTATTGGAACGATTTATTTGTTAACTGATTGCAAAGAAGTCATGACTATTTGTTAATTACAATTTGATAAATGGGAGGCCATATCAAAACGCATTTATCGTTACTTGCAATGATGACCAACATGGTCGGCAGGCTGTGGAAAGTTAAGGCTGAGCGGTGGTTTCCTGGCAGTTTCCCGCTGATTACGACAGCGATTCAGGTAGTATGTTCTCCGACAGCAGCGCACCCAGGTCTGGTGTGGAAGCCAGGTGGGGAAGATTGCAAATGAATTATTGTCAGAAAAAGTAATGCATCTTGGATGTTTTCGATACTATAATATATGGGTAATTCCTCGGATATACAAAAAATCGGTTTTACGATGCACCAGAAAACCAAAATTTAGGAATTTAGCTCGTTTCTATGTTTTTAGTACCAAATTGTGCAACTGAGGGATCATCAGGAGGTATAAATCATGGACTATTTCGAAAGTGATGTACCAGATGGGAATGGATTATGCTCTGATAATGCCTGCCCTTGCCCCGAGGTTGAGATCCCACGAGGAACAGGCTATCTATTTATCGAACAGAGTCTGGTCGATTTCCGTCGACAGTATCCAAAATTAAATTCTGCCAGAAAAGCAATACAGCAGAAACAGGATCAAATGCGTTCAGGCGGAACTGGGGATATTATCAGGGGGATGTCCGGTGGATTTTATCGGCTCGGTCCAATTCTCGTATGTGAACAAGGTGCCAGATTGCGAAACCTGGATCTGAAAGTGGCTGCGGAGGATGCCAAATACTGGTGGAAAACAGGGCTGGTTCCTTTACGGAAAACTCCACTTGCCGGCAGCAACCAGACCAAAAAAGAAAAATCAGCACCAAAAGACAAGACCCGAACCAATGTTGATCAAGCAAGCGATAATACAGATATATTGAAGAAAGCTCAGAGTAAAAAGAATAAGGAAGTCAAACCCGAACAAAGCAAACCAGGGATAATAGATAAGATCAAAAGTAAAGTCATTGAAATCAAGGAAACCAAACCCGAACCAGGAAAATCAACGATCATAGATACAATAAAGAGCAAACTCATTAATATCAAAGGGGAGAAAACGGCAGAAAAACAACCCGGAGAAAAGCGTACGGGAACAGATAAACGCTCAGCGCTGTGGCTGGCAATCGCCAACCTGAACATTTTTGGATTGGGATACTGGTTGAGTGGTGAGAAGCTGCGCGGGGCACTGGCTGCCATCCTGGGCGTATTACTCCTGGTGGTAGGGCATTTCACCAATGCCTCAAGACATCCACTGGCGTGGGGATTGTTGTTCATGACGATATTCATCGGTATGGCGGTGGATTTGTTGTTTCTGTTGCAGAAAAAGCAGATCTCCCTGCCGTCATTCTTCCGAAAATCCGCATTTCTCCTGCCTGCAGCAGCACTGTTGGTCAATGTGATCGTCTACGGTGGTTTTCTGCTCTACCGCTCGATTGGCAATAATCTCTATCAGGCTGGCCTGGATGCCCAGAAAGAAAATGATCTCTATGGCACTTTCAGCAACTGGCATACGCTGAGCAGCAGCTACCGTCTGTCACTCAACCCGCGAGTAGTCGAAGTGCAGCGCCCGCTGGGTGAGACAGGCATGCTGATTAATAGCCGCAATCTGGTGGAAGAAGGCCAATATACTTCTGCACTGGACGAGTTTGATCGCTTTAACCGACTTTATCCCGATTCCCTCAAAAAGACGGATATGGCTGATATAGGCATGGATATATATCTGGGTTGGGCCCAGGAGCTGGCCGGTCAGAACGAGTATGAAGACGGATTGGAAAAACTCGACGCGATTAAACGGTATTTCCCTTCCCAAGCCCGAACACGTCATGCACAATTGGATTCAGTCTATAAAGCGCATTATCTTGCATGGGGTAAGTACCTGATCAACCAGGAACGTTTCGCGGCAGCGCTGGACAAATTGGATTACTGGATGAAGACTTACCCGCAAGCGGAGGAATACCAGGACGCCTATGAAAGCATGGCGCAGGCTCATGTTGGTCTGGCAGTGGAGCTGACCGAACAAAAGGAATACATCGAAGCGGCGCTGAACCTTGATACCGTGATCAATACATACAGCCAATCAGAAGCAGTGACAGCGGCAAGGGAGATGCTGCCATTGGCTTACCTGAATTGTGGTAAACAGCTCAGCGATCAGCATCATTATCTGCTGGCAATGGAGAAATTCGAAGCCATTAAAGAACTGGGCGCAACCAGCTCTCTTTTGAAGGATTCTGATGATGAGTATCAAAAAACAATAGTGCTGCTCGCCAAAGATGATGGTGAGGACGGTTTAAAAATCCTGGAGGAGGCACAAACGCAGGCCTGTAATGGAGAGATACCAAGCCATCCGTCAGTGGGGCTGCTGATCGATGAGCCCGGCAAGGTGTTCAATTGCTGTTATCTACCCGGTATCTCGAATTGCTCCCGCTGGGGGATGTCCAGCGATTTGGTTGCGACCACCCCAGGCAGTTTACGCTACACCTTATTACGTACAAGTAGTACCCGCAAGATTCAGTCTTGCGCATTCACCGGGTGGCATACATTGGAAAGGCATCAGTACATGGCTGAGGTTGTCATAAAATTGGTCGCCACCGGAGAAGAGGTGGCGAGAAAGGTCTTTTATGGCGGGGCACCTAAAGCATGCCCACGTGTGTATTTTTTCAGTGGTCCGACCGAATATCTCTATGGCGACCCGGTAATGAATCCCACTATTGATGAATGGATAGCAGAGGTGATCCAATGAAAAAGACGTGCTACAGGATGATCATTTGTACCTTGATGCTGGTTATCGTTTTGGCAGCATGTGTACCCAGCGAAGTAACAAGGATCGATTCCCTGGCGGCCGAAGTGGTCGCTGAATTGCCAGAAGCATGGTTGGGAGAAGTTTCAGACACGGCTATGGGATCGCTGCAGCAATGCAATCTTACCTATAACTCCGGGTATGATGGGGCCTGGCAGATATATATAATGGACATCAATGAAGGTAATGTGACCCAGTTGACCGATGATGATAGTTATAATGGATTCCCTGTCTGGTCACCAGATGAGAACCATATTGCCTTCAGCTCCAACCGCGATGGTGATTATGAAATATCCACCATGGCTCGTGATGGAAGTAATGTAATACAACTGACCGATGATGAAGGTGATGATATATACCCTGCCTGGTCACCAGATGGGAAACAAATCGCATTTCATTCCGACCGCGATGGAGATAATGATATTTATGTAATGGATCGTGACGGTAGCAATGTGGTACAGCTGACCGACGATAAAAGTGATGATGTGTATCCCGCCTGGTCACCAGACGGTAAGCATATCATCTTCAGTTCTGACCACGATGGGGATTATGAGATATACATTACAGGCATTACAACCAAGCAGGACTCTGATG
Source organism: Anaerolineaceae bacterium (assembly GCA_016936755.1). Taxonomy (GTDB): domain Bacteria; phylum Chloroflexota; class Anaerolineae; order Anaerolineales; family Anaerolineaceae; genus JAFGXF01. Next base: position 15,005 of record JAFGXF010000053.1, read on the forward strand.
ATGTATATTTGGAACAGCTTACAGATAATGACTTTGCTGATCGTGGACCGGCCTGGTCACCAGATGGGAAACGCATTGCATTCCATTCCACTCATGAGGAGAATACTGATATTTATGTCATGGATGTGGATGGGAAAAATGTCCGCCGATTGACAACCGGTGAGAGCATCGATTCATTTCCAACCTGGTCTCCAGATAGTAAGCACATCGCATTTCACTCCAATCCTGGAGATATTTTTAATATCTTCATTATGGATACAGATGGCCGGAACATGATGCAGCTGACATTTAATTACCATGATAGTGAATGGCCTGCATTTCCACCAAGTTGTATGGATATTTTTCGTCCATATGGTTTTAAGCAATAATTAACAGCCTTCGTCTGATCATCCGTAAACAAATGGTGAGCAGCGTAATATGCTCAGAAAGACTCTGCGTCCACCGGGCACAGAATACCACCCCCTTCTCGCGCATGTACCTGCGCCTGCTTTCTGCCGGTGAGCTCCAAAGCGCACACCTCAGGTGTACACCCACCCTCCTGACCCCTGACCAGCTGTACCTTGAACTCCTTTCAAGGTACAGCTGGTATGATCACCCCACCTGCTTATTGGAACGGTTTATTGTTAACTGATTGCAAAGTGGTCATGACAAATTGTTAATTACAATATGTAAAATTTGGAGGTTATATGAAAACACGTTTATCGTTACTTGCAATTGTGACCGTCCTGGTTGTGGTAACCCTGGCCTGTGGTGCTGCCAGTGACCTGAGCACGGTCAGCGACACCGGCAAGGCATTCATGGCCGCGCTGGAGAAATCCGATCATACCGCATCCTGGAGCCTGCTCGATCCGGCTGTCCAGCAGGAGATCGGAACCTATGAGGATTGGATTGCCTTTGCCACACCGTATAATTTCACGGATGTCAAATTCAGCGCCACCAATGTCGAGAACACACAAGCCACCATGGAAGGAACAGCGGTGCTGGACGGGGACAAGTACGATGTGCTGTTGGTGCTGGGAAAATCCGGGGAGAACTGGCTGCTCACCGGGATCAACTTCAACTTGAAATAAAGCGATCACAGTGTCATGATTAATAGCGGAGAGAGTGTCTCCGCTTTTTTTTTAATATCGCTTGGTACGCGGCATCCCGCACAACCATCTCTCCACGCCCAGCGCATGGGCGCTGCAAGTTTTGAGGATGGCAGGTACACCCTGGAAAGTCAATTACCACATCACGCACGGTGAAATCGCCGACGATCAGCATTAAGCGTGTCGTGAAAATAACCCGATCCAAGCATTGATCCAGTCCGAAAACAGCCTCTTGACATTTACACTTGAGCGTTCTATAATTTAGTTTGTTAGTTCATTGGATTTACATAGTTTCCCTTCAACACATACTCTTCGGTAGAGATAAGGATCAAATAAATGCAAAAGGCAACTTATCTTCAGACCAAAAACCATAATCGCGACCTCGTCCTGCGGACCATCTTCGAGAATGAATCCATCAGCCGGGCCGAGGTGGCGCGAGTGACACGCCTGACCCGCACAACCGTCTCTGAGGTGGTCAACGGCTTGTTGAAGGAAGGCCTGGTCGAGGAGATCGGCAAGGGCGAATCCATCGGCGGCAAGACCCCCATCCTGCTGAGCGTCGTCGCCGATTCACGTTACATGATCGGCTTGAATCTTGCCCAGGATAAATTCGTGGGTGCGATTGTGAACCTGCGGGGTGAGCTGAAGGAGATGCTCGAGGTTTCGGTTTTCGATGACGACGGCCAAAAAGCCCTCGATTCTGTCTACCAGATCATCAACCAGCTCATCCACCGAAAATACAAACCCATCATCGGGATTGGCATCGGCACGCCCGGACTGGTCATGACCCGTGAAGGCATCGTCCTCGACGCGGTCAACCTGGATTGGCACGATCTGCCCCTCGGCGATCTGCTCCAAAAGAAATACAAGCTGCCGGTGTCGATCCTCAACGACAGCCAGGCTGCCGCCATTGGTGAATATGCCTATGGGGGCAAGGCTGAATATGGAGAAAACCTGATCGTCGTCAATGTCAAACACGGCATCGGTGCCGGCATCCTGATCAACGGTCGTTTATTCCAGGGAGACGGCGGTGGTGCCGGTGAGATCGGCCATGTCGTGGTACAGGAAAATGGTGAGCTGTGCCGCTGTGGAAAACAGGGCTGTCTCGAAACGGTGGCCAGTGCGCGGGCGGTCATGCGCCAGTTGAAAATGACCTCGATCGACCAGGTGCAGGCTTCGTTCGAGGCCGGAGATGAAAGTACCAGGCAGGTCATCATGAAAGCTGGTCATTATCTTGGCCTGTCACTCGCCAACCTGATCGGAGTCCTCAATATCCAGCGGATCATGCTGACCGGCGACATGACCCGCTTCGGGGATGCATGGCTGAAGGCCGTGAAGGAATCCATGCACAGCTCGGCGCTCTCCCGCATGTCTGAGAACACCCTCATTGAGTTGGGCGTCCTGGATTACCGGGCGGCCATCCTCGGCACATCCGCCTTCCCACTGCTTGACGATTACTCGATCCTGTTCCTGCAGAAAGATTGACAGCCATGCACCTGATCGAGCCCGCGATCGTTCCTCCCCTCGACCCCGGTTTCAGACCGGCGGTGCTGGCGAATC
>JAFGXF010000054.1 GCA_016936755.1 Anaerolineaceae bacterium
ATGGTGGAAGCAGCGATCAGAATCAGCATTTGCAATGCGCCGGTCATGTAAGAGCCGACCATCTTGCCCGCCAGCACCTGCCCGCCGGTGGTGGGTGAGACCAGCAGGCGCGGAAGGGTGCCCTGGCGCTTTTCGACCAGGATCATGCGCCCGGCATTCGTGGCGGTGTACATCAGGAACAGCAGGGCTTATCCAGGCGCCATGTAGGCCAGCGGATTGAATTCCACCACCTCACCGCCGGGGGTGATGCCTTCGACCAGGATGACATTCTGGCTGCCCGCCAGTGAGGCTTGTTCCGCGCCGATCTTGCCGGCATAGGTCGGGATGTCCTGCGGCTGGATCAGACCGTTTTCGAGCAATTGGGTGATGATCACCTCGGCGCCGATGCGCCCGACTTCAACCTGGTTGATGAAGGCTGCCACAATGGTCTGAATGAAACCTGAGCTGGTCGGACGGGTGGGGTTTGAATAAACCTCGATCCTGATCGACTCGCTTGCCTCGGCTGAGCCTTCAGAGGGAATGACCGATTCGGTGAATCCTGCCGGGATGATCACTGCTGCTGAGGTTTCATTATCATTCACTCGTGCCCGCGCATAATCCGGATCATCCGAGATCTCAACATCCACCAGATCGGCCAGGTCTTCTGATTGAAACAGCTCCACCAGTGCGTTGCCGAGCGTGCTCCTGTCGTGGTTGACGATCACGACCGGGATGTCACTGATAACTGAAGGGCTGCTTGAGCCCAGGTTGCCGGTGATAAGTCCCATCCCCAGGGTGAGCGCAAACGGAGCCACCAGCATGAAGATCAGGGCAGCTTTGTCCCGGAAGACCAGTTTGACATCTTTCCATCCGATTAAGAAAATCTTGTTCATGGGTCTGTCCTCAATCGCGCAACGCCCGGCCGGTCAGGTGCAGAAAGACCGCCTCGAGATTGGGTTCCTGGATTTCCATGGATGAGATGTGAATGTCAATTTCATTGGCTTTGGATACCACAGGTGCAAGTACCTTTTCGACTTCCGGCACGATCAGCGTGATGGAGTGGTCTATGACATCCACCCGGGTAATACCCTTGATGGGGCGAATATTTTTCGCCAGTGTTTCAGGATCATCGTTCTCGCTGATGTGCAGGATGAGCGTGTCAGTTTCACCGACCTGCTTGGTCAGTTCAGCCTGATTGCCAAGTGCGATGAGTTCACCGTGATCGATGATGCCAACCCGGTCTGACAGCTCCTGGGCTTCTTCCATGTAATGCGTGGTGTACAGGACGGTCATGCCTTTTTGGTTCAAATCCTTGACCGAATCCAGAATAGCTCGCCGCGATTGCGGGTCAATTCCGACGGTGGGTTCATCCATGAACAGCAGTCGCGGCTGGTGTAGCAGGCCGATTCCGATGTTGACGCGCCTTTTCATGCCGCCTGAGAAGGTGCGCACGTGGGCTTTGGCCTTGTCCTTCAAACCGATCAGTTCCAGGACCTCGTCAATACGCTTGCTGAGTGATCTTCCACCCAGGCCGTACATCTGTCCCCAGAAGGAAAGGTTCTCAGCAGCTGATAGTTCTTCGTATAATGCCAGGTCCTGGGGTACAACGCCGATGGATCTGCGTATTTCCATCGGTTGTTTGGTAACGGAAAAACCACAGACGGTGGCCTCGCCTGCGGTGGGGGTCATTAATGTTGAAAGGACTGATATCGTGGTCGTTTTTCCGGCACCATTTGGGCCTAACAAGCTGAAGATTTCACCTTCATTGATCGAAAAAGAAATACCTTTAACAGCGGTATTCTCTCCGTATTTTTTCACCAGATCTTTCACTTCCAGGATGGCAGTCATTTTTGGATCCTCCACACGGTCAAACGGGATTTATTTACTGATAGTAAACTACTTAAAACAAAAACCCGATTATATCAGATTCAGAATGAAAATCACGCTGATACACTCATCTACGCACAAATATGATATAAGATGCGCGAAATCATTGTCCGCTAAAACGAAAAGCAGCTTGTTTTATGGATTCAATCGTATTATATGGTCCTGATCGAAGCCAATACACTTTCTGTTATGATTGGGTTTTGATTGACTGGATCAATAGAACGTCACTGGTTATCAACTAATATCCGATGCGCTTATTGAGGTAATCCACAATGTTGATCATACCCATGTTATCGGGTGGGGTCCTGTTTTTCAATCTTGCCACTTTCAAAAAGTTGGGAGAAGGAGAGGACTTTTCCCTGCGGAAAACAGTCATCGAGATGATGATCATCCTCGGGTCTTTTCTGGCCCTATCATCCGAGATTCTCAGTCTTTTTGATTTTATCAATATCACCGGTGTGGCATCCGCGTGGTCGCTCTTCCTCCTGATCAACTCAGCTCTGGCCTGTCATAAACAATCATTCAAGCGCGGATGGCAACGCATCCATGGTTCCCTGCGCAGACTGACGGGTCGCGACTGGTTCTTTGTTGGTTTGATCGCACTCATCCTCTTATTAACACTGCTTACCGGATTGCTGGCTCCTCCAAATAATTATGACTCATTGTTGTATCATCTTCCCCGGGTGGCACACTGGATACAAAATGGGAACCTGTCGCATTACCCAGGCAGCTATATCAACCAGCTGGCATTCCCTGTACTGGCTGAGGAAGGTATCCTGACTTTATGGTTGTTGAACGGATCAGATAAGCTATCCAGCCTGGTTCAATGGCTGACATATATGGGCAGCCTGGCGGCTGTATCATACCTGGCAAAACAGTTGGGTGCTCCACGGGCCGGGCAGTGGCTGGCCACATTCTTTGCCCTCAGCCTTCCTGGTGCGTTGCTGCAATCCTCCAGCACCCAGAATGACATGGTAACCGCTTTCTGGTTCGCTTGCTTCCTGGTCTACCTTGTTATTCAACTTAAAAGACCGTTGGGTGTGTTTGAATTCTGTTGTTGTAGTGCTGCGCTTGGTCTGGGATTATTAACCAAGGGCACTTTCTATCTGTATATTGCTGTGCCGGGTCTTATATGGCTGTATCTCGTCATGCGCAATAAAGGCTTGAAAAGATCACTTCCCTGGGTGGCCGGCATGCTGGCAATCATCATGCTGCTGAACAGCGGCTTCTGGATCAGGAATCTCATCACTTTTAAAACACCACTCGGAACCTCTGTGTTGATCAATAGTCTGGTCAGCCACAAGGCGCAGGCGATGGTATTCCTGAATCCGGTCAGGGATCTGATGTTGAATCTGCTGACACCGTATGAGACTTTCAACCACCGCATGTTGGGCTGGTTGTTCGCGCCATCTGGGACCGGCGGGGGGGCACTGCCTGATTGGTGGGTGGTCTTTTCCTGGAACGACGAGGATCATGCCGGCAACCCCGTCCATCTGCTGCTTATTCTGCTTTGCCTGGTGATCTACATTTTCTCCAAAAAACAACATCATCGCTGCTTCACTACTTTTATCATCGCTCTCTTGATTTCTTTTCTCATTTTCAGTCTGGGATTGCAATACAATGCATATCTCGTGCGTCTGGAATTGCCTTTCTTTATCGGTGCGGCTGCATTGTTTGGTTATGTTTCTGGAAACCTTCTCAGACGGGATTGGCTGTGGGGTGGTGTGCTTGTACTGTTCATTCTGCTGGCGTTGCCATACAGCCTGATCAATAAGTACCGGCCCTTGATTGCTTTACGGGATAACCCTGAGCCACTTTCGCTGCCAGCACATTGGGTGACGGGCAAAACCACTGGCAGCATTATCCTGGAACCAGATACGATCACCTTCTTTGCGCATTTCCATCAGAAACATGATCCATACATTCAAATGAGCGAACTCATCACCGCCAAAGACTGCCGTGATATCGGACTGCGCATAGACTCCTCCGACCCCGAGTACCCCTTCTGGTGGCTGCTGAAGGCTCCCTTGAGCGGCTACCGGCTGGAGGCGATGAACATCCTGCCGGAGACCGAACGTTATATCGATGCGGAATTTAAGCCCTGCGTGGTGATATGCACGGTATGTGATGACCGCCCCGAACGTTTTGGGCTGAAACTGGCCGGGCAATTTGATAACGCACTTTTATACCTTGAAGGGGAATGAGCATGCACAGAACAGATGCGGTCCTGACACAGGACTGGGTGAAGGAATTTTTGGCTCGACCGTTGCTTGCCAGGCTGGGGACTGCTGATCCCAAGAGGAACCAACCGCATGTCACCCCGGTCTGGTTCGAGTGGGATGGCGGGTGTCTTTATATCAGTGCCTTCATCTCGACTCGCAAGGCACGCGAGGTCGTTGCCAACCCGCGTATCTCTGTCCTGATCGATGTGGATAAACCCACCCAGGCGGTCCTGCTGGAAGGGGAAGCTGAGGTGCTGACCGACCCGGCCGAAGTGGCTCCACGCGCATTGAGCATCTACAGCCGCTATGTGGGTCAGGAGGACGTGAAGGGCGATCCCTATCAAGCCTGGGTTCACGATCCCGAGAACCGCATCATCAGGCTTCGACCCAACCGCGCATTCGCCTGGCGCTGGTAGGAACCGGATTCCGGGAACTTTTCATTGCGGATCGCTCATATAGGGTCTGGCATAGCGATGCTCGAATGCACTGTTCTGTTTTAGCATATTGTCAAAATAGTGATGTGCGATTGGAAGGCGCAGGAATATTCTGAAGAGTGGCCCCAGATAGCGCGGGTATCGCTCTGGCCTGGCGATCGCTTTTAGGATTTCGGGATCCAGCCGTCCTTCGTTCGCCAGATTGCAACCCAGGTTTTGAAGATGGGCGAAAAGAATTCGGGTGGCATTGGGAGGCAACATCCGAACCCCTTCTCCGTTACCCTTAACGATCGATCCCAGATAGGGGCTGTTCAGCCGGTCGGCCAGCCGTTCCAGGTAGCGTTCGATGTAGCGAGAGTGCAATCCCTCGGGAAAACCGGATTGAACCAGGAAGCCGAGCGGGGGATTGTCCTTGCGTCCGACCCGTTCTTCCAAGGCTTCGCAGAAGCCTTGGACCGGGCCCGGCATGGCATCCGTGTACAGTGGAAAACCGATCCAGGCGCATTCAGCTTCAGAGAATGCTTTCACATGCTGCTTCACCTGCTTGATCTGGATCAGGTGATGCATCTCCGGGCTGCCATTAAAGCCTCTGGCGAATTCGCGCAGGAGTATGGGCGTGTTGCCGTGCTTTCCGCGCGGTGAGCCGTTGAACAGGGTTATCTGTTTGGGTGGGGGTATGGTAACTCCCGTGGTTGGACCGAGCGGACCCGGCAGCTCCATGGGGGATGCTTCTGGATGGACGATGTGGGTGACGACCTCGATGGCGGGTGTATCCATCGTCAGGCAGAATTCCAGGCGGGTCTTGAAGTTCAGTGCGGTGCGCCGGAAGATCGCACTGACGATCTCCAGGTCGTGTACATCACCCCCAGATCCCTTCATGGTCAACAATCCAACCCGCGGATAGCAGGCATAACGCTTGAGATGATGGGCTTCTCCTTGATCCACCTCCATGTACGGGTGGATCAGGGGCAGGTGTTTATCCAGGGCTGTTTTAAGCAGGGCAGTCGGGAAGCCCATTTTGAGAGGAGCCGCCCACAGGACGAAATCGGCAAGGATAACCTCCCGGTCCATTTTCCGGGTGGCATGATCGGCAGCACACTCACCCGGCGTCTTCACCCAGCAATCCCAACAGCCTGTGCAGGGCTTCAATCCCAGCTCACGCAGATGCAGGTTGGTTACGGTGTGCCCGCTGCCAATGAGCAGCTTCTCCAGTTCTTCCAGGTAGCGCTCAAATTTGCTGCCATCGACATTTCCATTGAGCAGTAATATTTTCATTGCATTATTCCTTTTCTATTCGCTCCACCCCACGCGTGTGGGGAATCCCGAGCCCGGCATGAGCCGGGCGAAAGGGACACCGTGAGCTCACGGCATCAGGCCGCAGAGCGAGCAGATGTAGTATCAAC
>JAFGXF010000055.1 GCA_016936755.1 Anaerolineaceae bacterium
ACGCTCATGAGCATACCGGCAGCAAGACCATCCTGCTGGTCACACGCTCCGGCCGCACGAGCCTGTGGGAGCCGTTATCTGAGCGTCAGCAGGACCAGTACACCATCACCCGCAGCCTCTATAAGAACACCAGCGGGACCGCGCTGGTCTTTGAGGAACACAATCTCGATCTCAGTCTGATCTATCGTTATGCCTGGCGGATGAGTGAACGATTCGGTTTTATTAAAACATCCTGGCTGGCCAACACAGGGGAATCCGCCTGCCAATCAGAGGCCCTGGACGGCCTGCAGAACATCCTGCCTGCCAACGTTACCGAGCAGACTCAGAAGTCTTTCAGTTGCCTGTTGGATGCCTACAAACGCAGCGAGGTGGATCCTGCAAACGGGCTGGCCATCTATTACCTGAATTCAAGGTTGATAGATAAGGCTGAACCAAGTGAATCACTGCTGGCCACGACCGTGGCACAGACCGGTCTGGGCCAGGCGGACTATCTGCTCTCATCGGATCAGCTCGACCGCTTCCGCGCCGGCCAGGGTATCGCGTCGGAAATGGAACTTCGCGGGCGGCGTGGGGCGTATTTCACCCATGCGACATTTGACCTGCCTTCCCGGTTTGAACAAAGCTGGCACCTGCTGGCGGATATCCTGCAGGACAGCGCCGCCATCGCCCGCCTGGCTGGATGGCTGCGCGAGGATTCGGCGGCCTGCAATCAGGAACTGGAAAGTGACATCGCAGCCGGCCAGGCCAATCTGTGGAAGATGGTGGCCAGCGCTGACGGCCTGCAGCTTTCCAATGATCGTCTATGTGCCGACCATCATTTTGCGAACGTGATGTTCAACATTATGCGCGGCGGCATTTTTGGAGATCAATACAGGATCAAATCATCCGAGTTCATTGGATTTGTAACTGGCCGGGATCATCCGCTGCTGGAAGCACATAAAAGCTTCTTCTCAAAGTTGCCTACCACGATCCACCTGTCCGATCTACAGGCAAAAGCCGAGGCGACCGGATCTGGGGACTTGATCCGCCTTTGCTACGCCTACTTACCTCTGACCTTCAGCCGCCGGCATGGTGATCCCAGCCGCCCCTGGAACCGCTTTACGATCAACATCAAGAATTCGGATGGCAGCCTGAAGCTCGATTACCAGGGTAACTGGCGGGATATCTTCCAGAACTGGGAAGCGCTGGCATGGTCTTATCCAGAATTTATCGAGAGCATGATCAGCACCTTCCTGAATGCCACCTCAGTAGATGGCTACAATCCCTACCGCATCAGCCATCAAGGCATCGACTGGGAGGTCCCGGAGCCGGGTAACCCATGGGCGAATATCGGCTACTGGAGCGATCACCAGATCATCTATCTGCAGAAACTGATGGAGATCAGTGCCCATGTCCACCCCGGTAAGCTGCAAAAATTCCTGGTAACGCCTGTATTCAGCTACGCCGATGTTCCTTACCGGCTCAAACCCTTCCAGGACCTTTTGGGAGATCCGCATAACACGATCGAGTTTGATTGGGAGAAGCAGCATAACATTGAAGATCATGTCCACCGGTTCGGTTCGGATGCCAGGCTGGTCAGAGGTTCTGATGGACGCGTGGTGCATGGTAACCTGGTGGAGAAATTGATGACCCTGTTGCTCGCCAAACTCACCAACTTCGTCCCCGAAGGCGGCATCTGGATGAACACCCAGCGCCCCGAATGGAACGATGCCAACAATGCGCTGGTCGGTAAAGGGCTGTCGGTCGTGACGCTTTGCCACCTCCGGCGGACCCTCGCTTTTTGTCGGGAACTGTTCAGCCAGAGTCCGATCAAGACGGTCTCACTCCACATGGAGGTCCATGCGTTTTATGCGCGCACCATGAAGGTCCTGCGCCAGTTCCAGGCAGTTCTGGATGGATCGTTTAACGACAGGCAGCGCCGCGAGATGATGGATGCGCTCGGCGGGGCAGGCAGTGACTACCGTTGGGGTTTTTACAAAAATGGTTTGCAGGGTGAGCAGATCGATCTGCCAGTCAAAGAACTCATCACCTTCCTGGATCTGATGCAACAATACATTGAACATTCCCTGCGAGCCAATCGACGCAGAGACAACCTTTACCACGCCTACAATATCCTTCATCTGGAAGACAGTCGCGCGTCCATCAGCCGCCTCGATGAGATGCTCGAAGGCCAGGTGGCGGTGCTATCCTCGGGCATGCTGACAGCGGAGGAGTCCCTGGCTTTACTCCTGGCCCTGCGCAACAGCGCCCTATATCAAACTGACCGGAACAGCTACCTGCTCTACCCCGACCGCGACCTGCCCGGTTTTATGGAAAAGAACAGCTTGAAGCCGGACCAGGTAAAGGGCCTGGGTCTGTTTGCAGCGCTGGTCGAGGCGCAAGATCAAACACTCATCACGAAAGATATCGAAGGGATGATCCACTTTAGCGGACACATCCGCAACTTCGAGGATGCCAGGTCGATCCTGGATACTTTAAAACGCCAACCCCGCTATGAAAAACTGGTGGAAGCGGAATTCGAGAAGATCAAAGCTTTGTTCGAAGACACTTTCCACCACAACGAATACACCGGCCGGTCGGGCACCTTTTTTGCTTACGAAGGCCTGGGGAGCATTTACTGGCACATGGTATCCAAGCTGCTGCTGGCCGCGCAGGAAACAGCCTTGCGGTTTAAGAATACGGCAGAGGGCCCTGTGCTGTCTGAGGCCTACCGGGATATACGGGCTGGCCTGGGATTCATGAAAACACCGGCAGACTACGGTGCCTTCCCCACCGATCCGTATTCGCACACACCCAAGGGGCGAGGAGCGAAGCAGCCGGGTATGACCGGTATGGTCAAGGAGACCATTCTCGCCCGGCAAGCCGAGTTGGGCTGGCGCGTGGAAGGTGGGCAGTTAATCTTCGATCCCTGGCTGCTCGACCCGCGGGAATTCCTGGCTGCCCCGGCAACCTTTTTCTACCTGGATGTCAGGGAAAAGCCTCAACAAATCAACTTGCAAGCAGGCAGCCTGGCCTTTACCATTTGCGAAACACCGGTCGTGATTCTGCGAGGTAAAACCTCCGATATCAGGATTCATTATTCGGATGGGACGGACATGAAAATCGATAGCCTGATCCTGAATGAAACCGACAGCCGGCATATCTTTCAACGGGATGGCATCGTCACTGATCTGAAAATATCCTTTCCGAAAAACGTTCTGTAAGTAGCTCTAACCAGAATGCCCGATGCAAATTAGGGATGTCAACCGAAAAGCATGAAAAAGCCGGGCTTTAAAAAAAGCCCGGCTTGTACGTCTGACCCAGGATTCCTTGTTTACGGCTTGGCGATCGTGATAACCGTACCCGTGCTGTCGCCATCCGGGTCCGTATTGGCTGTCGGATCATAAACCAGACTGGCGTGGCTGACGCCGGTTACAGTAAAAGTAACCGAGCCAACCGTCTTCTTGAGATTGGGCGTACTGACCGAGCATTGACCCGCCCCATTTGTAATGCAACTGGTGGTTGCACTGTACCCACCACTCCATGCACCGTTAACCGTGGCGTTGGCTACTACAGCCCCATTTTCATTGTGAACTGTGATCGTTACTGTTGCCTTCCAGGAAGATCCAGTTCTGGATGTTGCTTTATCCAGATCAGCAACATGCATCGAGCCGCCCGGCTCAGGTGGGTTGAGGGCAGCCAAGGCATCATAGGCCTGAACAAGCCCGTACCCGTAAGCATTATCACGACCAGCTGTGCCCAGGTCAAATGCGCTGGCAAACAAGGCATCACGAATGGTTGTGTTCGTCGCAGAGGGCAGTGCCGACCAGACCAGGGCAGCGACAGCCGACACATGCGGTGTGGCCATGGATGTACCATCCCAGGCTTCGTAACCGCTGGCCGGGATGGTGATCGAACTGGTCACCGTGGCGATGGATCCCAGCTTGTTTGCCACCAGAAACTGACCATCCTCCTGGCTAAGGCTGACACCGATGATATTCGAGCTGTAGCCTTCACCCAGGGTGCCCAAGAAATTCCCGGGGACATTGTTGTAGATCGCCGCTGCCACTCCCCCACCGGATTGAACATTACTGACCTTGGTGTAGAAATCGATCGTGCCACGCTCGCACAATACCACCTTTCCGGCCCAGCTACCCACACTGTCGCATAAGCCGCCTGCAACCAAAGCACCGCTTGCAGTCCCACGGCCAGAGAATTCGATATGGTTGGCAGTGAAGTCGGTTCCATCTACACTCACGGTATTGGAATCGATATAGGGCAGGGTGCTCAACACGGCGACTCCCGGCGCAGCCAGGTCAACCTGGTTATTCTGATTTGAAAAATCCGCCACCACCCCATTGGAATCGATGGCAGCCACCGACACAACCGAGGCATAGGAAGCCGGGTAATTGTAGATGGTTGAACCATCATTGCCCGCAGCCGCAACCGACAGAATGCCGTTGCCATACAGCGTATTGAAGGCACGCTCCTCGGTTCTGTTGGATTTGGATCCACCCAGACTCATACTGATTACATTGGCGCCCGCGGATGCACAGCGGTTGGCTGCATCCACCAGCGTCGAAGAATAAGCCCAGGCGCCATCATCACCAAATACCTTGACGACAAAAAGGTTGATCGTTCCAGGCGTAACCCCTACCACCCCGAAATCATTATTGGATGCGGCCATCGTGCCGACCACATGGGTGCCGTGACCGAAGTAATCTGTATTCCAACCCTCCGGATAGCCACCCAGCAGATTGATTCCTGTCAGATCCACGTGATCGACATAGAGCCCTGAATCGATGACACAGACGGTTCGATTCGAACCGGTTGGCGCACCGTCATCGACATTTCCATCCCGATCTGCATCCCACACATCACGTGCCTGCACCATATCGATGCCGAAAGGCACCACCTGGCTGCCTGGATCGATTACATCCGTTGCCAGGCTGCTGGATGTCGCAGCGGGAAGTGCGCTGATCATGTAGCGCATCTGATCCTCTTCCACCAGCACAATATTGGGATTGTGCTGAATGCCACTCAGTGCAGCAGCCGGAAGGGTCACCGCAAACGCATCCAAATCGTTAAACACATAATGGAACTGGGCTCCTGCCCCCTTTAGAGCCTTTTCTGCTGCGTCTTTGTGTCCATGGGCATACTGGATCACGACACGAATGCCGTCACCGGTACCGGCAGAAGTCACCGGCACGGTCAGCACCATGGACAGCCCCACAGCGACCATGACTGCCATCGATAGAAACATTGTCAAACGTTTCATTGGTTCCTCCACTTTGAATATATATATGATGTTAAGCTGTTGTAACCTGGATCAGAGCACTTCCACTTCCACACGAAAAATAGATCCCGCACACCTCCTCAGAATTTATATTCCACCCGCTATCTTTTTAATGACAGAAAACCTTCATAATGGATACGGGCAAGCTACAATTGCCTTACACTCTCTCCTTGTCTGCATATACATCCGTGATGCTTAAAATGCTGGAGGACGGAAGATATGCAACAATAATAATAATCGGGGAATTATACATGCAATTATCATGATTTATTAATCCAACTCCGGCTTGTATCGATATGGACTTTGTTCCTGCTTTCTGCAATCAGGAGAATGCGTTATCATCAATCCTAAATTCTTCAGGAAGATTTCAGCACGGATTACGACCGCTTCGTCGACTGGCCTGCTTGACCCGCTTATGAGCTGCCATTTATGCAAAGCCAGTTGGAAGGTGAACGGCCCACGACAAATCCTGGACGAAGCCCGCAGCACGGGACGGCATGCCATCGCCCTGACGCAAGCCAGTTTCGAGGTCGCCAGTACATATTTCATCTCCGGGATTGTCGCGTGCGCCCGTGGAACATGCAGGCCACGCAGTCAAGGCGGTATTAGAACGACAACTTCTACCTGTTTATAAATGCAACGACCTTTGCTCGCATTAAAACATTATTCATCAACGGTTATCTGCATGGTGATATGCCAAATTTCACCAGAGTACTCATCCGGTTGACCATCATTGTTCGTGTCATATCCATCAGTAACAGGGTGGTCCAAAGTTCCCCAGATTACGATCTCATGACCTCCTGGACTGAGAACACCCAAGGGGTAAAGCCAGCGTGCCAGATAACCCTTCAGTTCCCCATGACTGCTTTCATACGGTTCAACTGCACTCCAGTAGCGATTCAGGTCAGGTAAAGGCGCTCCGTCCAACGATCCCTTCATGGAAACGGCTGCCAGAAAATCATTCGCTTGCTCCTCAGTATTGGTCACCCATCCGACGGTCATCTGGATAATGGCACCGGCGGGCACTTGCTTCTCTCCACTTGCAAGCACATTGATTATGACCGTTTCCCCCGGGCTTTCCTGAACACCTTCATCAGGTTTCTGCGTTGACGATGTTTGCTCGCTTGGACATACCATATCATGTCCGACGGCACAATATTCCACGCGGCCTCCAACCATTGTCATCCATACTTTCAAGTCTTTTAATTTGTCTGGCTCGACTTCACGAGGATTGGCGGAAAGGATGACCAGATCCGCATACTTTCCTGGTGATAAACTACCCAAAACTTGCTCTTGTGAGACAGCGTAAACAGGTTCGTAGGTCATCATACGTAAAGCCTGGTCAACAGTGATTACATGTTTGGCGATCCATGGATCGGGTTCACAGGTCGTGCCGTCTGAGCGCAGTTGTTTGTGAGTGACAAGAGCCCAGAGCTGCACCATCGGGTTCAGCGTTCTCGATAAAGAGACATCGGTAGGATCTTCAGACCACCTGGCATCTGTCTCCAGAAAGGCATGCAATCCCAATCCCGGCAGTGCATAACGATTGGATGCATTTTCATTGTGGTAGTATTCACGATACCATTCCTGATCGCATGTGTTGAAGTGACCACGAACCGAGGACAGAATGTCGAGCTGGATATACCGTTCCAGCAGGTCCGGTGCCAGGAAACTATTGTGCTGGATCTGATGGCGCACCGCTGTATTCGATTGGCCGTTTAGAGCGAATTCAATAGCGTCAAGCGCAACCGCGATTGCCTTGTCTCCCATGGCATGAAGCGCCACCCGAAAGCCAGCCGCCTGTGCATCAGCTACAACCCGGTTTAATTCATCTTGTTGCGGCCAGTACAGATCTCCATACTCACTGCCGCATGCCTGGATAAACCAATCCTGTACCTGTAGCGCTTCATCATACGGTTCGCGCATCGCCAGGCAGCCACGCCGCGGCATATCCGCCCCATCCACAAATATCTTGATCCCTGGTACGCGCACCAGCCGGTCCGAGTCGAGGATCGGCTCATGCTCCGGATACCAATACTTTACGGGCAGCATATCCCCATTGTCGTCCAATACAGAATCGTTATAGTTTGGAAATACATTCACCCGCACCCGCAGAGTGCCCTCCGACTCTGCTTGCAGGAGTCTTTCAAGATGTCCATCCTTGCTGGTCATCTCAGTCACAGAAGTGAAACCATAACTCAAGACCAGATTCTGAACCTCATCCAAGGCCATGTCAGGTGGAACCCAAAAGATATGGCTGTGGCCATCGGCCAAACCCGGCAACATGGTCTGACCTGCCAGATCGATCACCTGGGTGTCTGGTCCTGCCATGTCCAGGATTTCCTCATTATTTCCAACAGCGAGTATTTTAGTGCCTAGAATGGCAATAGCCTGCGCTTGGGGTTGTGTTGACTCCATGGTTAACAACACACCATTGTGGAAAATCAGGTCAGGGACCGATAATGGCGCGTTCTGTTCCTGCGCTGTTGGGGTAGACTCCAAGATTTCGGACGACACCGATGTTTCGGTTACGAGCGTGGGAGTCATGGGGGTTATCGGTTTGTTTGGATTTAAAACAAGATAAAGACATATGAGGAAAAATATCATCGCACCCAAGCCCAGAAGCAATCTGGTAAACCGCTTTTTCTTAAACATGAATAAAACCTCCTAGATAACCTTCCATACTGAGCGAGCTGTAGTGTGTTTCACCACCACGCGGAAAAGTTCCACAAGATTCCCCATCACACCCAATATAAGCCCATACTTTAATGCCAACGGAATCCACAATTAAATATGGTTGGTTCCATAGTCTATCATTGCAGGAATAAAGGTTACTCGCAAGAGAAAAATCACTTCTCATATCTAGAAAAAATTACTTTTACATGAATTACCCCCCAAACATGTACGTGAAAATATCCCCTATAAAAAGTTAACCATCAGGTGCTTGTATCAATGTAAAAAAGTCTTGATAAAAAACGGAGCCGCATACTACAGAAGAAACACTGTAGTTGACTCAATCCACGAAAAATCAGATCCTGGTTATTCACATATTGAGTTATCCGCTATGATCTGCTGATACCATATCGCACTATTCTTTAATAAACGTTGCTTGGTCGAATAATCGATCCAAACCAACCCGAATCGTTGTGCATAACCCTGATCCCACTCGAAATTATCCATCAATGACCAGACAAAATACCCACCGAGCGGCACTCCATTCTCGATAGCTCGCAGACTGGCAGCGAAATGTTGTTTCAAGTAATGAATACGTCGATCGTCTCGAATGACCCCATCGTTGTCCGGCGCATCCGAATAGCTACAGCCACTCTCCGTAACATAGAGTTGAGGGGGCTGGTATTCATAGTACAGCCAGCTCAACACCCGGTTCAAACCTTCAGGATATACTTCCCAACCCATTTCCGTCCAATTCTCCTGATTGCGCTGTGATTGAGTAACGTTAGGTGGCAGATTATCTGCCTCCGGTATCTCCGTGCTGCGACTGATAAAGCGTGTGTAATAATTCACACCCAAGAAGTCAGTGGGAACAGCGATAACAGAAAGGTCATCGTCATACACAAATGGCAGCTCACTGTTCAATAAAGCACCCAAACGAATGACATCTTGAATAACATCCACCGGATAACCCCTCCCATACAAGGGATCAAGATACCAACGCAACCACAACCCAGATGACTTTCGATAAGCCTCATGATCAGCCTGGCTGGGTGAAGCGATGGCCATCCAGTTCACATTCATACTCAATCCAATCTTTGCTTGGGGTGAGTTCTTCCGAATCAAAGGAACTGCCCAACCATGAGAAAGCAACAGGTGATGGCTTGCAGACAGTGAGGCACCCAAGTCTTTGAGACCCGGCGCATGCGCTCCCAGATGGTAACCATTATGGGCCATAACAGATGGCTCATTATGAGTGATCCAGTTTTTCACCCGATCACCCAAGCAGCGCGTAATTACATCAGTGTATTCCAAGAATGCCTCGGCTGTTGAGCGCACCTTCCAACCGCCTTGCTCTTGTAATGTCTGTGGAAGATCCCAATGATAGAGGGTAACAAAAGGAATGATTTCCTTTTGGAGTAACTCGTCTACCAAGCGGGTGTAGAAGTCCAAACCCTTTTGGTTAACCATGCCGGTTCCCGCGGGCAGGATGCGCGGCCAACTTGTAGACAGGCGGTATGCTTTAACCCCAATCTGGCTCATGATCTGTATATCTTCCTGCCACCTATGGTAATGGTCGCATGCCGTATCCCCGGTATCGCCATTCCTGATCTTACCCGGAGTATGTGTAAAACGGTCCCAGATCGACTCACCTTTACCATCGGAATCCCATGCCCCCTCAATCTGGTAAGAGGCAGTACTAACCCCCCATAAAAAACCCTCTGGGAATGATTTATTTTGCTTCATACTTTTGCATCCTATTCAATAAGAGATATAAATTATTCAAGGTTGATAAACGCGAACATAATCGACCAGCATCTGTTGGGGAAAAGCAGTTGCGGGGTTTGGATCTCCAGGCCAATTACCGCCAACTGCCACATTCAAAATAATGAAGAATGGATGATCATACACCCATTGACCTGGCACATCCCCTTTTGTTATGGTTTTGTAGAGGACATCGTCCACATACCAGTGTATTTCCCCTGGCAGCCAGTCCACAGCGAAGACATGAAAGTCATCTGAAACAATCCGGTCGAGCTTGAATGAATGACCGATACCATTTCCACCCGAATAACCAGGTCCATGAAGTGTCGCATATATGGTATTTGGTTCGCTGCCAATATTTTCCATGATATCGATCTCTCCACAACGAGGCCAGGCGTTGGTTGTTATGTCTTCACCCAACATCCAGAACGCTGGCCAGACACCCTGGCCGATTGGTATCTTGATACGCGCTTCAATACGCCCATATGTCCAGGAGGCCAATCCCTGGGTTTTTATTCTCCCAGACGTGTAATCGTGTAGATAATAGCTTTGCTCTTTCGCTTCGATAACGAGGTTGCCATCTTCGACACGCACATTGGTGAGTTCCTTGGTATAGAACTCGTCTTCATTGTTCCCCCACCCTGTCCCACCCACATCGTATGTCCATTTGGTGGTATCCAGGACTGCACCGTTAAACTCATCGGACCAAACCAGTCTCCAGCGAGCGCTCGCCGGTTGGGTCGCCGACCTCTGGTCATTTTCAAACATGGGTGTGCCCTCCACTATTCCCTGGCCTTCACTGTCAGGCAACCAGACAACCACTTTGTTCACCAAATCTGTAGCAGTCAAAGGCGTCCCCGAAAAGAATATCACAACCAGGATGATAGAAGAAACCAGCAGCGTCATGATCAGTATTACACGAAAGATGCGACACATCATTATTTTCCTCAGTTCTCCAGACAGGAGGATTTATTCCTGCTCGGAGAGCGTCTTAAATTTATAAGAACAAACCTATTTTTCAACCCCCGTGAATACAATTCCCTGCATGAACACACGTTGGGCCAGAAAAAAGATCACCACGGGTAAAACCAAAGTAATCAACGCCCCAGTCTGAATCAAGTTTGGCATACGTCCATATAGGGCATTGAATTTTTGGAGACCTACCGATAGCGGCCACAATTCAGGCTTGGAGGCCAGGTAGATCAGCGGTGAAAAGAAATCATTCCATGCAAAGAAGAAATGGAACAACGATACCGCAGTCAGAGCTGGAATGGATTGAGGCAAAATGACTTGGGTCAACACTTGCAGTGGATTGGCACCATCGATCATGGCTGCTTCATCCATTTCATTTGGGATTTGCATAAAGTACTGTCGAAGTAAAAAAACATTATATGCATTGGCAAAAAAATGCGGCACAATCAGTGGCAAGAAGGTGTTGGTCCAACCGATCTTCGAAAACAAGATATATGTTGGAATGAGCGTTACTTGTACCGGCAGAATGATCGTACCGATCAAAATAAGGAATAACAAGTTCCTGCCGCGGAATTTGAATCTCGAAAATCCATAGGCTACAGAGATCGATGAGAGTACAGCCCCAACCGTACCGAAACTGGCAATGATCATGGAGTTCATGAACAATCGGGGAAAGTTCAGATCATCCCAAGCTTTTTTAAAGTTTTGCCAACGTGGATCTGACTTGTAAGCCGGCGACAGCGTACGCCAATTTCCCTCCCAAAGGATCGGTTCAGCCGTTGGATCCTGAGGATCAATGAACCAGCTTTCCTTGCGTGTTTTCTTAAGGAGCGCCAGATTACGTGTTTCACCATCCATGGGCACCTGATAGATCTCCAGATCCTGGCCTTGATATGCGAATGTAACCCTCGAAAAAGGCCACCAAGGTGGCACGCCCGGGTCGCTCATCTGCTCTGTGCTTTTTAGGGCTGTCGTGAACATATACCCCAGTGGAGCCAGAAAAGAGATCAGAATAAATGTGGCAATTCCTGTCACAAGGATTCGATTGAGTAGTTTACGTGAGCTAAGTGGTGGTTTAAAGGCGTGTGCAATATTCATGGCTATTTCCTTACTTCAGCAGCATAGTAGACCCAGCGACCGGATGTGACAAACAATAAGATCGTTAGAATAAGAATGATTAAAAACAGCACCCAGGCAAGGGCTGAGGCATAGCCCATCAGATTATATGTAAAGGCGTTTTTATAGAGGTTTAAATTGTAGAAAAGCGTAGCATCGCTCGGGCCACCAGTTCCATTCTTCAAAACATACGCCAGGTCGAAATATTTAAAGGCGCCGATCAGCATTAATGTCATGTTGTAAAAAACCACAGGGGAGATCATCGGCAGAGTAATATGGCGAAATTGACGCCAGCCGCTTGCCCCGTCGATCACGGCTGCCTCGTACAGTTCATTCGGCACACCCTGCATACCTGCCAGAAGTGTGAGCATCAGATTTCCAAGCCCCCATAAACCAATCAACACCAAGGCCGGGTAGATCCACTCGACTTCACCAAGCCAGTCAGGTCCTGTTATGCCAACTGTTTTTAAAGTAACGTTGATCCAACCAGTCTGTGTATTCATCACGCCTGCCCATACCAGCGCCCCCGCCACCACCGGGATCATGGAAGGCATGTAGAAAAGGGTGCGGAATACGTCCTTGCCGACCAGGTGTTTGGAGTTAACGAGTAACGCCAGTACCAGCCCAAAGATAAATGATACCGGGATCGCCAGGACTGCATAGCGGATGGTAACCCAAAGAGAAATCCACATTTTATCATCCGTAAGCATCGTAGCAAAATTCGAGAACCCGACAAAAGTCGTTGCCTCTGCATTGACCGGGCTGTAATCTGTCATGGAAAAAACCAAGGTCGCCAGGATTGGCAGCAAAGTGAACAACAAAAAACCGAGCAGCCAGGGGGAAAGAAACAAGTACCCCCATTTTTCCCGCTCATGTTCAAGAGGTGTTAAACCGTTCCTGTTTCTTTTCTTTACAGTATCAATGCGCTTTGTATTGACAGCCACAGGCGAAAGCTCCATATCAGACCTCCACAGACCCAGAAACGATAGCAGGGGGCATTTTGCATGCTGTGCCGCAAAACACCCCCTGAAAAATGAGATTATTTGGTTTCGTCGAATACGTCCTGCAGTTGAGCAATCAGAGCATCAATCTCAGCGTCTAGATCAAGATCACCTGCAGTTTGGTAATTGCTGCCAAAGGCCGTATATGTATCGCTGGCCTTAAGGAAGTTCGGCATACCTGATTCGTGGTTGGGGTTGTCGGGGTAATTAAGCCCCTGGACGAAAACATCCAAATCCACATTGGGAAAATTGGCTTTCATGGTATCCAATGCAGCGGTCTGCAAACTGCCACGTGCCGGGAAGGCTCCATACACAGCGATCAGGTCAGGTGCAAATTCGCCCAGCATGAGGCTCAAGACGGCAAAAGATGCATCTGGGTTCTTGGTGCCCTTCAAAATTCCAAATGTGTCGGCATGCAATTTTGCAGTGATCGTTCCGTCATACGATGGTATCGCTGCAACATCCCAATTGGGAACATTCCCCGCACAGCATGTATACCAGGTGTGTATCGGAGCCATGGCTACATGGCCTGAATTAAAGGTGTTACCCTGGGTCAAGTAGTCACTGTTGACGTAGTTATCATTCGGAATGAAATAATCCGTCCACATGCCGTCATAGTACCAATGGGCTGCTTCGCGCCAGACATCTGGCATAACTGCTTTTCCGTTATCATTGAAGCTGCCCGCTCCGAAGAAGGTCCACTTACCGCGAACATCTGTCCACATGGCATCATAACCGAACTGGACAATATTGGTGGGATCAAAGCCATCATCGGCAGGAGTCTTGCCCGTATTATCTACGGTGAGGATGATGGCGATATCACGCAATGCAGCAAAGTCCCAAGTCTTGCCTTCATAGAGATCGCCGAACTTGTGCGGAGGATAGGCAAGGCCAGCTTCGTCGAAGAGGTCTTTGTTGTACCATAGAGCAGAGGGATAGACAGCAAATGGAATACCCACTTGACCCATCGGACCAAGCTTGTAGAAATCAAGCAATGCCGGATTGAAATCAGAAGAATCGTAATTGTTCTTTTCCATCAATTCAGTCAAGTCCAACCAAGCGCCTTCAAAACTCCACAGTCCTCGCACACCAACCGGACCTACAATATCCGGCACATCACCAGAAGCAATCTGCGTCTTCAATACATCGTAGGCTGTGGCGTTCTGCACGACATCCATCGTCAAGCAGTACTGGTCACCATACTTGTCATTGAATTTCTCCAAGAAAGCAGTCTCTTTTTCGATTTCTTCCGGATTTCCGCCTGCGCCCAAGCCGATGTACCATCTCACCGGAGTACCTGTGCAGTTACCACCAACAGACACTGTGGTTGGGGTAGGTGTGATTTCACTCTCGTTTGCAGGTTCTACAGCCGCTTCGGTTGCATCAGGGACAATTGTCTCCTGAGGTAGTTCAGTTGTACTGCTGCAAGCAGTGAGTAGAATACCAAACAACATCAGGGCAGTTATAACAAGATTCAAGCGTTTGTTCATTTCTTTTTCTCCTTTTAGTTAATGAGTTAGTAGAACATTTTTCGAGAGTGCAAAACGAAGGTCAGAATAAATTATTTGTATATGTTTGAACTCCTTTCCTGTACCGGGAACGTTCCCGGTCCATGTTAAAAAAATTATCATTCGCATTACCCACTCGATTC
Organism: Anaerolineaceae bacterium; assembly: GCA_016936755.1. Classification (GTDB taxonomy): domain Bacteria; phylum Chloroflexota; class Anaerolineae; order Anaerolineales; family Anaerolineaceae; genus JAFGXF01. Next base: position 14,453 of record JAFGXF010000055.1, read on the forward strand.
ACGGATAATCAATTCAACATCCAGCACAGTATGCCGTACTGGTTGTGATCCATGTTGGATTACATCAAAAAGCATTTCAACTGCACTGGCACCCATCTGGTTGATCGGCTGCCTTACTGTGGTAAGCAGAGGCGAAGCAGAGACGGCTGGAGGCAAATCATCAAATCCAACAACGGCCACATCGTGAGGTATGGATAAACCTGCTTCCTGGATGGCGCGGATTGCGCCTCGCGCCATCATGTCATTCGCGGCGAACACCGCGTTGGGCTTGCTATTAAGCAGTTGAAGCATCGCCTGATATCCGCTTATTTCGGAGAAGTCACCTTCTCCAACCAATTCTTCCTGGTACGGAATCCCTTCTTCTCGTAACGCCAACGTGTATCCTTCATGGCGATCCGCACCAGTTGTTGTGTCCAGATCGCCGCAGATTGCAGCGATACGCTTGTGCTTCATACTGATCAAGTGTGAGGTCGCCAAGTGAGCCCCGGTAACATTATCAATGTCCACATAACTGACCCCCGACTCTGTTGGCCGGCCCAAGTAAACAAAGGGTATATCCGTTTTCAACATTTTCTTGAGTAAAGAATCCTTCATCTTGCCAGCCTGCAGCAGAATGCCATCCATCAGCCCGCGGCGTGTCAAGCGAGGGAAAATAGTATCCGGTTCCCCTTCCAGATAAAGTGCCAGTGTTTTGTTGTACTTATAGCAGGTTTGACTGATACTCAGATTAAGCTGGGCGAAATAAGGGTCGGTGAATAGCCCGACCATTGTGTTACAAATCACCAGTCCGATAATATCGGTTTGTTTATTGCGAAGCGAACGGGCTGCCAGATTTGGTTGAAAACCGGTCTCTTGAATTATCTTTTTTACTCTTTGGCGTACTTCCGGGCTGACATCCGCCTGGTCATTCACCACGCGCGATACCGTTGAACGGGAAACACTTGCCATTTTAGCAATTTTTTCGAGATCTACGTGAGCAGCCATAATCCTATTTAGATGAATCGTTGTCTCATCGCCGGGAACGATCCCGGCGATGATTAAATATACATGAGAACATTCAAGAAGTCAAGGATGATTTACAATTCAAAATTAACATGGCAATGTACCCCATGATATTGAACTGCCACACGCCCCACTCGTTCCACGACCCTCACTTGAAGGCATCCAGCCTGTCGGAAATCATCTTGGGTTGCCAGGATAGGTAGGAGTACTGCAGGGCGCCGCGCGAGAGCGAACTTCTGAGCCGCATCGTCTATGCGATTACCGTCAACAAAGACGTATGGGTCGAAGAGGTGATGATCGAGGAGCATAAGCCCAAGCCTACCGAGAAAGGCAAAGGGCTGGCTTGGCAAGGACCGACGCGAACAATAAATGTGCGCAGGTAAACGACGACGCCATGGGTTATATATGATCTTAACCTGTAAAAAATATAATCCGGAGGTCCTTACTTACCAGTTAATCAAAAGAGGAAAATTAATTAATCCGACATGTCAGTCGGATCATCTTTTTTCGCTGGAATTCTCCTCCGAAGGGGTAATGAGATTGCCGCGCTGCATTCCACATCGAATACAACACTCCAGGGCGTTTTTGTTATGCCGGTTTGCTCCTCAAAATCTGACTAGAAATAATCCACTCCGTCAGTTGCAACTCATAATCATTAAAACTCTACGTCAACATAGTCTTGACACTTTTCATGTGTCAATATATAATTGACGTGTCAATGCGCACTTGACTATCAAACCAAGGAGTCGAAAATGGATAAAACCACAAAAACCAAAAAGGCACAGGATCAAGGGATCCTGCGCATTGAAATCGAGAAGGCCATCCTGAACCGTGCAGGCCTGAATCAAAGCACCAATACGGATCATGACTCATTGCTGCGGCTGGTATCTGCCACGAACGAGGCAGCCGAACTGTGCACCCGGCTTCACCGGGATGCCGTTCACCAGGCCCGCCGGGCTGAGATCCCCTGGTCCGAGATCGGGGCCGAGATGGGCATCACCCGCCAGGCCGTCCAGCAACGCTTTGCACCTGAGGAGATGCTGCAAACACAAGCAACGGATATCCGCACCATACCCGGCGCCACCGCGTTCAATGAAATGCAGATCCTGGAACATGAGGGCAAGGCCGGCTACCACCTGGTTGGCTTCGGCCCACTGTATCTGACCGTTAAAGCTTCAAATCAAAAATGGGAACACCGTCGGTTGTTTTCCTTCAACATGACCGAAGAACTTAATTTCATGGAGAAGGATGGCTGGACCTATGTGGGAAGCTGGTTCCCGTTCCACTATTTCAAACGGGTCGTTTCCTGATCAGGCAGGACGATCACTCCTGTCGAAAAAGAAGTGGATATTCCGGATGGATGAGAATATCCACTTTATCATAATGCATATCGGCTGGGAATACGACAGGCATTGGAAGGAAAGGATCAGACCCATTAAACACTGGATCACCCTAAATTCACGGCGGATGATGACGATCAGAGTGGATGGACTCTCCGGATCCAGTTATGATCCCGCATCATTGAGCTTGGAACTTGCAGCACGCATACTCGTTTGATCGGTGATAAAGGTCAACCATCATTAACATTTGGTCATATAAAACACAGTGTCAAACCTTTCAACACGTAACCGACAGGTAGATTTCTTCAGAGGAACAGATAATATAATATACTTGGTGCGCTTCAACCACAATATCGAATCATCACCGTACAACATACCAAAAGAACCGTAATGTCTAACATCCGACCCGTTTTAGGGTATCAGGCAAACAACCGATAGCCCGTTATACAATCCAACCAATCAAATGTTGGTTGTCAGTTAATTCAAATAAGAAGGAGTGCGATGGATGAAATAAGTATCAAGGCCAATTCCATTACCGGACTGATAAAACGTTTATGGTGGATCCTGCTATTTGCCCTGGTACCAATAATATTAATAGCTGTATTTGGATTATTCGTAAAAACAACCCCGGAATACAAATGTGCTTTAAATATCGTTGAAGATAATGAACAAATCTTTAATATCCTTGGAAAGCCAATAAGACCAGGATTGTTTGCTTGGCTAATGTACTATGAGCGTGGTGGTATGGAAAGCCATGGAGCCTATACCACATCAGTAACCGGGCCTAAAGGAAGCGGAGATATTAAAGTCGGTTTCTACCGTACTCCGATAGGGTCATCGTTGGAAATATGGTTTACCATAAACGGAGATGAAATGGAAGTCTACAATTCATCTTATCCTTGTAGAGAATAGTAATTTCAGGTTGCCTTATAGGCAGTGTGTGATTAAGCAAATCCAGCCTGCCATAGAGTCGTCTCGACGGCTCAGATCTTATGTTATTTTCGTTGCGGAGGCAGCAACCAGTTTTACTACATCTGGGCTCATACTCACTATCTATTTATAGTGTATTCAAATCATGTGCCAAAGCAGAAAAATGGCAGCCGGTAACTTGGCACATGTTATTAATCCGAGGCATTCGATATCTGTATTTTTCTAGTAAACTGTAACTAATATCAATGGAAATCGTATAATATAAAAGGAGAATCATATATGCGAAGCGTCCAAAAAATACCGAATGCGATCAATTTGGATCACGAGATTACTGTCAACATGGATGTTGAGAGCACATATCGATTCATCATTAATAATCTCAGCAAGGAATACCCGAATCTAGCAAAGGGGCATGAGTATTTCCGCATTATTAATAAACCAAAAATCGAAGAGGGGGCAATAATTGAATGTCTGGAATCTGCCGGCAATCAAACCATCCAACATAAATATGTTGTAAAGGAACTGGTGGAAAATCAAAGGATTAGTTATGAGTCAAAACCATCCAAGGTAATGGTCAAGATACCAGGAAGGACCATCGAGAGCACCAGCAACACTTATGTGTATTATGATTTCGAAAAGGAAGAAGACAGCAAAACCAATATACGATTAACCATAACCGTTCAATTCGCCAATATTTTTGAGAAAGCATTCAGCCAGATAACAGGCGGAATGAAACCCTGGAAAAATCATTGCATTGAAGAAATGGAAGGTTTGAGGCAGCGGATAAACAGCAAGGGGTAATAATCATTCCAAATCAATCCCATTGCCGTTTACCTGTTAAGATCAAGGATTCCGCCATTTCAGTGGATATTTGAATATCCCTCGCGTTCGCTTATGAAGGGGGCAAGGGGTTACATAAACAGGGACAATGCAATAACGATAAAACAAGGGGCTGGATATATGCCATGCCGATCCTGACTTCAACCTGTCGGGATACCCCATATTGTATAATATCCCAAAATTTGGGAAGCTCGTCAGTCTGTCCGGAGAGATTATCTCACCGGTGCATACAGATATCGGGCGGTAAAACACATAGCCAGGTCACTCATGTCCATCGATAGATCATCCCATTCATGCAGTCCGGAAAACCTTGAAAGATTCAGGCACTCCATTCCGAGCCAGGTTCGCATTCCAGAATCTGAATGGGACTATGTATCTCCCCAGCTTGTGGAACGAAAGTTCGAAAAAAGCGCGTATCTTGTGCGTGCCAGTGAGGTTGCTGACAGCTTCTATTTCATCATCAATGGGCTGGTGCGAATTTGACAGCTCCACTATGCACCATTAATAATAGCGGAATCTGGCTTTCAGGCCGGGTATCCAAACCTGAACGGATCCATTCGGAAGACAGCCAGGACAACTCCAGCAGTAGTGTCTTGCCTGGAGGGTAGCCAGTATAATCCCGGCAGTCATCATTTAAACAGCGTATTCGGCGTCTGGTGGCTTGCCCGGCAAAATCCCGCCCTTGTCGCCTGCCATCCGGTGGTATATTGCATATATAAGGATAGAAGACATGGAGAATACTTCTACACCCACCGAAAAGAACCGCGGGAAAGCAGTCGTGGTCCTCATCATGGTTCTGACCCTGGTTCTGGTGACCCTTTACTGGGCAGCGATCCAGGTATTTCAACTGGAGGGCCTCACACTCTATTTCATGCAACTTGGGTTATACCTGGTCTATTTCCTACTGGCATGCTGGGGATTGAAACAGGAGCAGATCTCTTTGCCCATCAACGCCCGGCGAATCCTCGAGGCATTGGCATGGACACTCGTAGGCTGGCTGGTCTTCCTGCTCTTTATTCAACTGCTGGGTGCGGCCAGGCTGCCAGAGGAATTCCAGGCCTTGAAGGACACTCCGGCCTGGAAAATCGGAGCAAAGATCCTGAGCACCTGGTTCTTCGTGGGCATGGGGGAGGAATTGCTCTTCCGTGGTTATTTCCTGAAAGCCTTCCGGCGACATTTCACCCAGGGGACAGACCGCCGGCGGACGGTGGGTGCCGTCCTGCTCGTCAGCGCGTTCTTCTCCCTCTGGCATCTCCCCATTCGAATATCCTGGTTCATCTCCGGGGAGTTGGATCTGATCATGCTCCTGGTCAGCCTGCTGGTATTGTTCGTGCTTGGTCTTGCCTACGCCTACTTATTCATCCGTTCGGACAATATCCTCCTGACCGGATTGGTGCATGGCGTGTCAGACTATCCTCTGGTTGGGATCAATTCGCAAATGACCGCGATCATCCTGGCCGTCGCCATCGGCTGCGTGGAAATCTCCCGCTTGATAAGTGGGAGGAAAGCCAAAGCTTTGCTACAATAAGAGAAACCACCCTGCGCCACGCGCGCCCCAAAATGGCTTGCTAGTATCCCACCCACAGCGGGCATGCACCCTGAGAGTGGCTAAATTGGCACAAAGAAACTCAATCCTATTACTCAGGAGGAAGAACGATACCGATGGACACACAACTGATCGGCAGGTCAGGCTAACCGTTGGGCTGGTAAAATAAATGGCAATACGACTGTAACAACAAAAATCCACCACAATGAAAATGAAATGTTAATTATTCGATCGATTATTGATGAAACCGAAATCCGTCAAACAATAAGAGATCACTACGGTGGTTGTCTTCTTAATGCGATGTGCATGTTTGAATACCGGGGACTCAATGATATCTACATATGCACAAATGGCAACCAATCCTTTTTTTTCAAAATCTACGCAAGAAAAGATATCGATCAGGATGCTATTGAAGCCGAAATAGAGATCATAAATCACTTGAAGCAGTCAGGATTGTCCGTTGCCTATCCCATATCCATGAAGGACGGACGATATCTTCTGCCCATCGAAGCTCCGGAAGGTACCAGGTTCGGGGTGCTTTTCTCAGAAGCCGAGGGCATCCCCTGCAACAACGACATGCTTGATGATCAAGAGATATCAGCGATAGGCCGCCTGATCTCGGACATGCACACCATGCTGGCTACCATTCCAATGGTTCCCAAACTCTGGAAGCTCGATGATCGGCTGTTCCTTGATCGTTCCATTGAAATATTGGAAAACTACCACGAGTTCAACCCTCAGCTTGAGCTGTCTTTCCTAAAGGATGTGGTGAAGGAACTCAAGGAACAAATACAAGCCAAAGCCAGAAGCTGGAATTGGGGGCTTTGTCATGGGGATATCTACACCGGTAACATCCATCGCAGAAATGATGGAAATTTGAGCATCTATGATTTTGACTTCTGCGGGTACGGCTGGCGCGCTTATGATGTATCGCCGTTTCTGGGGAACTTTGGCACCGGAGTTCGGGAAGACGCTGTTGAAAAACGGAAAAGGCGGCTTGACTATTTCCTTCGCGGATATAAGACTGCTGGTGGCCTTACAGATGCTGAGATTGAAGCGGTCTATCAAATATTCGTTCCTTTCCGACGAATCTTCAATATCGGTTACCTGTATGACGCGTTCCACTATGTGTGGGGCAACAAGCTGCGTAATGATCTGATTACCCAGGATACCAGGTTATTGCACGAATGGGTTGATTATTATTGGTAGCGAAATCCAAATCCATGGAGTAACAGATCCTTATCGCCCAACCAGCCCAACACCGGCTCCAACCGGATTGAAACTTTGCCATTCCAGACAGGTACGCTTTGTCAGAAGTGGCGCGAAATTGTAAGCTGCCTTGTCTATCCCCCTGCTGCCGGTGGACCAATCCGCCAGCAGGGAAACATAATTCAAAATTCATTCACTTGGAGGTCAATGTGGGTCTTTCAGAGAAACTGATGAAACAAGGGGGCAAGCCTTCTGGATTGCCGGGCAGGGTGATTGGTTACTTAATGAACTTAAGCCACAAGAACATTTACCTTTGGGGTCTCAAGGATATTTCAGGTGGAAAGATGACTAAGGCCCTTGATATTGGCTGTGGTGGAGGAGAAGTTATCAAGCTGCTCGCCACGAAAATGCCGGAGGGAAAAGTATATGGTATCGATCATTCCCCGGAAATGGTAGCTCTCTCCAAGAGGGTTAACAGGTCTTTGCTGGAGAATGATCGTGTAGAAATCAATCAGGGCTCTGTATCAACTTTGCCATATGAAGACAACATGTTTGAGATTGTGACGGCTTTTGAAACGATCCAGTTTTGGACCAATTTGAATCACGACCTAAAGGAAGTCAAGCGGGTTTTAAAGCCATCGGGAAGTCTATTGATTGTTAACAGGTATCCCGACTTGCAAGGGAAGGATGCTGGTTGGGCAGAAGTTTTACAAATTCATTCTTCAGGAGAATATCGAGAACAACTCAGTACGGCGGGTTTTGTTGACATTTCAATTGATGAGAAATCCAACCCGGGTTGGATTTTAGTTTTATCGAGGAAACCGTAGCAGAGCATAAAAAAAAGAACTTCATCAACCTCCGCCCAGCCCAACGCTCACGCTCCTGGTTGGGGCATGTTTGGATGTAGCTGGCTCACGCCTGGGACGATGGACTCGATATGGATAGTTCTACCCGGACACGGCGGATGATACGACATCCGTTGGGCGGTTGAGCTTCCCAGTACGTGAAAGAGAAAGAAATGATTAATGGCTGATAAACATACATTTGCTTTACGTCTGTATGATACCAAGGTGCTCGTCCTGACGCTGGTGGGGATCCTATCCCTTGGAACCATGATACTTTTCGGATTTCAGCAGATCTGGAACATCCCGAGATGGACACAATATGCGGGTTTAACGGTGTTGATTGCTGTGGCGTTTATTGTTTCACGCTGTCTCGCTACAAGACCCGCCAATGTCCAAATCAGAGATCGAACCATCACCATCGAGCAGACCAGGCAACCAGCCAAGATAATATCTTTACAGGATATTGAGTCATTCACTTACTATGAGGAAATACTACTTTATAGTCTAAAAATCTCACTGGCAAGTCATGAAATGTTATCGATCATCGACTTCAAATGGGGTGATAAGACCGACTTTCGTGCTTTTTTAAGGCAATTCGAATCTCAGATGTCCTCAAGCGGTGACAGGTCCGGTGCGGTTCCTATTTTGGGAACTGAGTCTTTTTATCATTCGCGGGTAAAGAATGTCATCACGATCTCTCTGATCGTCATTTTTGGTTTTACGGCAATCTTTCTTAACATCAAACATGCTTTTGATTCCTGGAATCCGATCTGCATCTATTTCTTCTGGGTTTTACCGACAGCTTTTTTTCTGAAGATGTGGCTGTCGAAATGATCCATCTCCATACAGGGAAGGGCCGTGTCCAAGCCATCCAACACCAACTCCACCAGACGCCAAGCCTGCGTCTCCACGCTGGTGCGCCAGATCGTTAACCCGCCAGCAGGCAGGCACCCCGAAGTGACGTAACCCAATCCGTTGGGTGGCTTATGTGATACCGATGAATCTAATGCACATTGATCAAGGGAAAGGACAATTCCGATGGACATACAACTGATCGGCAGGTGCGGCGCATATTGTGGAGCCTGCGAGTGGAAGGCAAAGACCAATTGTCCCGGATGCCTGGCAGCCAATGGCAGGATGTTCTGGGGTGACTGTTCTGTTGCCAGATGTACTATTGAGAACGGTTATCAGCACTGTGGCTTTTGTCCGGAGATCCCCTGCGTAATGCTCCAGGGGTACTTCGACAACCCGGAGCATGGGGACAATGGAGAACGTTTGGAAAACCTGAAAACATGGGCGCGCGGACAGCTTACTTACATGGAGCTGACGAAAAAGAAATAAAGTGCCGCGAGATCCTGGCTCTGACAACAGGGAAAGAGAAAATAAAAAAAGGCAACATGCCGCCAATACGCAGTAATATCACTGCTACACGTACAGCATCCTTGGTGCCAAATTTAGCTCCCAGGCACGAGCAATGTGACCGAATTCGTGCTGTAAGCATCCCCCGATTGTAGATCCCTAAATCTTCTGAGTAGATCGTCACCGCGAAAGACAATCAATGCTTCAGGCAGTCTGTTAATCCCCGGAGATTAATCACTGCGCTGGACAACGATCAGCGTGATGTCATCGAACTGAGATGCTTCGCCGGCGAATGCGTGGATTCCTGCAACGATCGCCGCGTGCAGTTCCGCTGCCGGGTTGATCCACCAGCCATCCATCCTTTTCCTGGACGAACCCACCACCGGCATCGATGTGACCAGCGCGCGCCAGATCCACCGGTTGATCCAGTCCAGATAAGTTATTCTTCCTTTTGGTTCCGCGATCTGCGATTGCTAGGTCTCGGGAGGTGAGATTTGAATGTTGACCTCAATCTAGTCTGTGTATATAATCTATTCAGCTTATTCAACCTATGGCTGCCTAACATCCAAAATATTTTAGGACATAATATGGCAGGAACAGTCAGTCCAAATGTCCTTAGCCTGCCGCCGTATAACCCGTGATTGGCTTTCGAATCTCCTCCTCATTCAACAGGGAATTACGTTATTCGAGTTTGAAAAGCGAGTAAAGCTGGTCCGGGCAAGAAGGGGAGGTTTCAGGTCATGAAGAAAATCGGTAATCAACACAATCATGTAATTGCAGCACTTATAAATGTTATTCTTGCCCTAGCCTTCATGACCTTGGCCTGTTCAGGTCAGCAAGGCACCGCGACTGCCCCTATAGTATCGGCCACTCCCACAATCACAACCTTTCCAACGGCATCACCCTCCCCAACACCAACGGAGGGAGGCGTAATCACCACCTGTTCCCCACTCGAAACCGTGGCCGTTGGGCCTTATTTAATTGAAGCTAACTTTTGGAACTGGGTGGCCTGTCCCGGAATCCAGTGCATGGCCATCGATAGGGGGACCGGGGCATTTACTGTGACCCAGTACCCCGACTGCGGCAACCCATTCTCCTTCCCCAACGTGCTGTATGGTTGTTCCTGGGATATCTGCAGCCCTGATAGTACGCTCCCAAAACAGGTTGGCGCGCTCACCAGCGCGACAAGCAGCTGGAGCTTCAGCGTCGGCGGGACGGCCAGTGACCAATGGAACGTGGCATACGACATCTGGTTCTGCCCGGATGACAGCTGCGGCTCGAATGGCTTCCCTGGCGGGACCGAGTTGATGATCTGGTTGGACTACCAAAACGTCAACGGATGGTTGTACAACCAGGGACCGGTAAGTCTTGCCGGTCTCAACTGGGAACTGTGGACAGCCACTCAGACCTCGGCTGCCGGCGACTGGACGTATCTGGCTTACCTGATACAGGGCACGATTATAACTTCGGTTTCCAATTTAGATCTGATGGCATTTATTTCCGATGCCAGGGCGCGGGGCCATATACAAGACTCCTGGTACCTGTACGCGGTTCAGGCGGGCATCGAGCTTCGGATAGGCGGAATCCCCTACAATCATTACGATTTCTCGGTCTCAATCCCATAAACTCTCCTTGATGGACGAACCGAGCCAGGAGTCCAAAAACCTGGACTTGAGTAAAAATAAGGGTACTGTGGGGGGCAGAATCGCGGGCTGTTGAGTTACCTCATGATGTATACCGAGTATAAAATAAATCCGCCTGATCGGCGGATGTTTGGTGCCCCCAAGGAGACTACCCTTTCAGGGCACGGTCGAACTCCTGTTATGGCACCTGCCCTCGAAGGGGGGATTGAAAGGGGAAACTGTATATACGGATAATAGAAAGGCGAGGAGGGGTGCTTGAACCGCTTAAAGCCTGTGTTATACCTGGCTGAGTACAAGCCAGATGAAACTGACCAGGTATAGCCCTCGCTGAGCCAGTCCTTTGCCCAGTTCGATGACACCGTTTTCGCACAGACCAAAGAGCATTGAAAATCCAGTCACGAGCACTAAAAAGCTCACATGCATCCATCGCTCGGTGGGAGTGGGCGCGGTGATTACTCGGTAGAAGATCCCGATCGTGAAGCTAATTCCCGCCACTGTTGCGAACAGGGAATGCAGCTTGCTTTCCTGCAGTGAGTATTTCACGCCTTCAAGAAAAGGTGCCGTGCTGAAAAAACCCGAGAACAGGATCGCCAATCCGTACACCATGACCAGGAGATCTGGGTAGAAGACCTTCCCTGCCTCGACGAATTTCATGATAAAGCCCAGATTGAGCAGTACGCCAAAGCCGATAAACCCGGCTTGCATGATCCACTGGTATTTCAGACCTTGCGCTGCCAGATCACTAATCGTGTTTTGCGTCCACTGGTATTGCGGTGGAGCAAAGAAATGGGAAAAAACTATTACTGCAATGAAATAGCTTATAGATGCAATGATCATTTTAAAATATTTTCTCCGTTTAAAGAATATACTACCTTCGGAGGTTTTGATAATTCCTTGGGCTTGAAAATCGGGTCAAGATAATGGCCCCGAACGAATTAATCTCTATTATAGTCTCGCATAACCCTGGGTATGAGAATCATATTTAGAAACAAATCTGCCTTACGGCAGGTTTTGTACCCCCACCCACAGCGGGCATGCACCTTGGGAGTGCCTAAATTGGCTCAGAGAATCTCATTCCTATTACTCAGGAGGAAGGACGAAACTGATGGACATACAACTGATCGGCAGGTGTGGCGCATACTGTGGGGCTTGCGAATGGAAGGCAAAGACCAATTGTCCCGGATGCCTGGCATCCGGGGGCAGGATATTCTGGGGTGAATGTGCAGACTCAGGATTTTTGTCATATTTACTATATCAAATATATCGGATAATATATTCAGAATACCAAATATGAATGACTTAATCGCCCTGAACCAAATCTCTGTTCTCTTGAAGATCATCTCTCACCCCTCCCGCCTGGCAATCCTGTTGTCCATCGGGGAGGGCGAAACCTGTGTCTGCCATCTGGAAACGATGTTGGGCTGGTCGCAATCCCATATCTCCCAGCAATTGATGATCCTGCGCAAGGCTGGTATCGTATCCACCCGCCGCGAGAACCGGTTTATCCATTACAGACTGGTCGACCCCGCCCTGCTGGACCTGATCCGGAAGGCTGCCCATTTGAAGGAGGTTGTCCTGCCTGTGCTGCAGCCAACAGCAAAATGCGAATGCTCCAGTTGCTGCAAGTACAAGTGATCGATCATTCCAGGCATCCCCAGAAGGAGAGATGAAGATGTGCAATGGAAAGTGCAATTACACCCGCAAAGCAACTCGTGACCGCTGCTTTAACCAGGCCTGTTTCAAGCGCCGCTTCCAAACCGGGGTGGAGCAGGCCGCTGGTTTGGAAACCTGCCTGGAAGATTTGAAGAAATGACTGCCATTACAGACTCCAACCAACCAGTCACCCCGAAAGCGCCGATCATTCTTGTAGAAGGCTTGGCCAAAAGTTTTGGGAAAGTCACCGCCCTCAATGGAATCTCCTTCCAGGTTCAGCCCGGAGAACTCTTCGGTTTCCTGGGACCCAATGGCGCTGGCAAGACCACGGCCATCAACATCCTGACCGGCCTGGCCCGGGCTGATGCCGGTACGATCCGGATCGACGGCCAGGATTGCACGCGTAACCCGAAGGCCGCCCAGCATCTGATCGGTATCGTTCCGGATGAAAGCAATCTCTACGCGGAGCTGACCGGTTTTGACAACCTGTGCTTCTGCGCAGCCCTGTATGGTATGCCCAAGGCCGAGCGCGTCGACCGCGCCCATGAACTGCTCAAGTTCTTTGGATTGACCGAAGCCGGCAGGCGCAAGTTTGGTGGCTATTCCAAGGGAATGAAGCGCAAGTTGACAATAGCCGCCGGCTTGATCCACCGCCCACGCATCCTTTTCCTGGACGAACCGACCACCGGTATCGATGTCGCCAGTGCGCGCCAGATTCGCCAGCTGATCCAGGACCTGCATGGGAGCGGGACAACCATTTTCCTGACTACCCATTACATCGAAGAAGCAGAACGGCTGTGCGACCGGATCGCTTTCATCGTAGACGGACAGATCGTGCTTGAGGATAGTGTCCCTCACCTGCTGCAACCACTGCAGAACAAACATGTCCTTCTGCTGTATGTCCTGGGGGCTGATCAGCAGCTTGCCAGCCAGATGGCCGAGGCATTCCCAGGAGGGCAGGTCGAGGTGGCTGCCAAGGACCAGTTGCGCCTCGAAGCAGAGACGCCAATCCCGCTCGCCCCGCTGGTAAATTTTCTGGCTGGACGCGGTCGGGAAGTGACGGAAGCCCGCCGTCCGAGTCACACCCTTGAGGATGTTTTCGTGCGGGTCACCGGCCTCCAGGTGGACATGTTGAAAAAAGAAAAAGAAAAAAGCACGGGAGGCGGGCAATGAAGCACTGGATTGCGTTCTGGAATATTCTTCTCAAGGATTTGCGCGCATACTATCTTAAACCACCCAATATCAGTTGGGGATTGATCTTCCCGCTGGCCTGGACTGGAATGTTCTTCATCCGCTCGGGTAGTGGTTTGGAGAGTACTCTTTCGATTCTACCCGGCGTAATGGCGGTCTCGATACTGTTCGGCACCACCTCGATGTTGTCCGTGACGGTGACGTTTGAGAAGCGGAACCGATCCTTCGACCGGCTGCTGCTCTCCCCGATCCCGCTCTGGCTGCTCATGCTGGCCAAGACCAGCGGGGCGATCCTCTTCGGTATCCTGAATGCCTTCGTGCCGGTTGTGATGGCCGCTTTGCTGACGGACCTTTCCGCTGTGAATTGGTCCCTGGTGGTGCCAGCAGTCATCCTGATCTCTCTGGCTTCAACCTTCCTGGGACTGTTCATCGCCGTATCCGTCAGCGAGGTGTTCGAAGCCCAAACCTTCTCAAACTTCTTCCGCTTCCCGATGATCTTCCTGTGCGGTTTGTTCATGCCGGTCGCCTCGCTGCCGGTCTATTTGCAACCCCTCTCCTACCTGCTCCCATTGACCTATGGCGTGGACATCCTGCACGGCGCAATCCGCGGCCAGAATCACCTGGCATATCCGCTCTCGTTCGGGTTGATCTTTCTTTTCTGCATCAGCCTGTTCCTGTTGAGCCTCAGAAACATCTATCGGAAGTGGATCCTGTAGTTCTCGTAGTGGAGTACGTTTCGGTTCGCTTGCGTGCATGCTACCTCTTCGATGACAAGCCACCTACCGGTCCAATCACAGATACCTCGCGGTTGACATTGCTCCTGCTCAGAGAATAATTGTATACCCCTTACTTTTTTGCTCATTCCCAATCATCCAAAGGCGACAGGGCGATTCTATAAAGAGAGAAGCGCTGATAGCCTGCTATAATCCCACCCATGCAAACACCCCTGGTCATGACCAAGTTTGCGATGCCACCATTGCGGCCTGTGGTCGTATCGCGCCCGCAGCTCCTGGCGAGATTGAATGCGGGATTGGGCGGGAAATTGACCCTGGTTTCGGCCCCGGCCGGTTTCGGTAAAACGACGCTGGTAGTGGCATGGCTGCATGACCTGGTGGAAAAGTCGGAGGGGAAACGCGTCGCCTGGTTCTCTCTCGATGAAAGTGATAACGACCCGGTGCGTTTTTGGAGCGGTTTTGTGACCGCTTTACAGTCCATCTGGCCGGAGGCAGGGCAGGAAGCGCTGGGCATGTTCAAGTCCTCCCCGCCGATGCCGGTCGAGGCAATCCTGACCGTGCTGATCAACGAGATCTCAGCCCTCGTAATAGACGGCCCATATCTGTTCGTGCTCGACGATCTGCACGTGCTCACAATACCACAGATCACCTCCAACCTGACCTTCCTGCTGGAACATATTCCTGCCGGGTTGCACCTGGTTGCCACCACGCGCGTCGACCCGGATTTGCCGTTATCGCGCTTGCGCGCACGGCAGCAGGTGAACGAGATCCGCCTGACAGATCTGCGTTTCATGACTGATGAGACAGCTTCCTTCCTGAACCAGTGCATGGGATTGAAACTATCGGAATCGATGATCAGCGCCCTGGAAGCCCGCACCGAAGGCTGGATCGCCGGCCTGCAGATGGCAGGCCTGTCACTGCAAACCAGTTCCAACCCGCAGGAATTCATCCGCTCCTTTACGGGCAGCAATCGTTACATTCTCGACTACCTGCTCGAAGAGGTCCTCCAACGGGAACCGGAGCAGGTGCAGGATTTCCTGTTGAAAACATCCATCCTGGGCAGGTTGTGCGAAGAACTGTGCGAAGTGGTCACAGACGGGCAACAAACGCAGGCGATGCTGGAACACCTTGAGAGTGCCAATCTGTTCCTCCTGCCGCTCGACCAGGAGCGCCGCTGGTACCGCTATCATCCGCTCTTTGGCGAACTCCTGCGCACCCAACTGGAGAAATCCCAGCCGGATGAGATCGCCGCCCTGCAGCAGAAAGCCGCCGGATGGTTCGAGATGCGGGGGGATCTCGAACAGGCTGTCCGGCACCTGCTGACTGTCCAGGACTTCAACCAGGCCGCGCCTTTGATCGAGCGGGTGGCGTTCGACCTGCTCAGCCATGGCGAGGTCGGAACCCTGGTGGCCTGGCTGCGCACCCTGCCCGACGAAACCTTGCGCACGCGTCCCTGGTTGTGCGTACTGGATGCCTGGATGCTGATCCTGACCGGACAGGCCGGGACGATCGAAGCCCGGCTCCAGAAGGCTGAAGCAGCCATCCAGTCGGGGGCAATTTCCACCTCAGAAATCGAGCGGGTGCGGGCTTATGCCTCCGCCATCCGGGCGCAGGTGACCTTCATCCAGGGAGGCGCTCCGGTGGCGATCGAATTCGCCAAGTCTGCCCTGGACCACCTGACCGCCGCAGACCACGTGATCAGCGCCACAACCGCCACCATCCTGGGTGCAAGCTACGCTTATATCGCTGATTTCACATCCGCTGTCGATTCCTTCGAGAAAGCCAAGGCGATCAGCCTGGCTGGTGGTAATCAGTTTAACGCCATGGTAGCCGGATCTGCCCTGGCCCAGATCGCAGCGGTGCATGGGCACCTGAAGCATGCTCACCAGATCTATCAGGATGGCCTGCGCCTGGCCGGCAAGTCCGCCTTCATGGCTCCGGGATACACATATGCCGGGCTGGCAAATATTCTATGCGAATGGAACGAGCTGGATACCGCCTTGGAGTATGCCGCGCAAAGCGTGGAATTATGCAAGGTAATCGGTCAGGCAGAGATTCTGATGACTGCCTACACTTCCCTGGCCCGCGTGCAGCTGGCGCGCCGGGAGTTCGACGCGTCTCTTACTACGTTGGAGGAAGCCCGCCGGGTGGCCAGCGATATTTCCGCTTGGTCGCTGGATACGATCCTGATTCTGCAAGCCCGCGTCTGGCTGGCAAAAGGTGACCTGGAGCCTGCCATTCTCTGGTCGCAAAATGGCGGTTATTCCGTGGAGGAACCTGCCTCCTTCCACCGGGAGCAGGGTCTGCTGACGCTGGCGCGCGTCCGCATGCTGCAGGGCCAGCCGGAACAAGTCGCCGCGCTGCTCGAGCGCCTCTGGCAGGAAGCGGAGAGGTCTGGCCGGACCGGCAGCCTGATCGAGATTGGTATCCTCCAGGCGCTGAATTTTCAGGCACAGGGTAAAAGCCGTATGGCACAGGAAACGCTGGTGAAAATTCTGGCGCTGGCGGAGCCGGAAGGCTATCTGCGCCTATTCCTGGACGAAGGGGAAGCGATGCGTTCCCTGCTGGAAGACTGTCGTAAACAAGCGCCCAGGTCCAATCCTTATCTGGAGAAGCTGTTGGATACCTATCCTCCGGAACAATCGGCGCTGATCGAACCTCTGAGCAAACGCGAACTGGAAGTGCTGAACCTACTGACTGTTGGCCGCTCCAACTCACAGATCGCCGCGAAGTTGTTCATTTCGCTGAACACGGTCAAGGCACACGTCAAAAATATCTTTGCCAAGCTGGGGGTTCACAACCGGGCGGAGGCCATCCACCGGGCACAAGAACTTGGCCTGATCTGATCAACTCGACAACATTCTGCCCTCCAGGTTGTGTACCTGGAGGGCTTCTTGTTTTCGGCTAAATCACCCAGTGCGATTACCCGATCGGGTGAGCACAACCCTCCCCGCGCTTGATAAGATGGCAGCGTTGAATTCGATGAGAAAGGAAAGAAACATGCAAAACGGAACTGCCATTCAACTGCTCGGACTGCAAAAACGCTACGGTGTTCTGACCGCAGTACAATCCCTAGATTTCAGTGTTCAGCGGGGTGAGATCTTCAGCCTGCTGGGTCCCAACGGCGCCGGCAAGAGCACGACCATTGCCATGCTCTCCTGTCTCCTGTCTCCCACCGGCGGCGACGCCCGCCTGATGGGACACTCGATCCAGTCCGATCCCCGGGCTGTCAAGTCGATGATCGGCGTGGTGCCGCAGGAAATCGCCATGTACGAAGACCTGAGTGGCCGACAGAACCTGCTCTTCTGGGGCCGCATGGTCGGGCTGAGAGGTGACCGGCTCAAACGCCGCATCGATGAAACGCTGGATCTGGTCGAACTGACCGATCGGCAGCATGACTGTGCTGGTCATTACTCGGGCGGGATGCAGCGCCGCCTGAACATCGCCATTGCCCTGCTGCACGAGCCACAGATCGTCATCCTGGACGAGCCGACGGTAGGCATCGACCCGCAGAGCCGCCGCAAGATCCTGGATGGGGTCAAGGAGCTCAACCGGCGCGGTGTCACCATCCTCTATACCACCCATTACATGGAAGAGGCGCAGGAACTTTCGCACCGCATCGCCATCCTGGATCATGGACGCTTGATCGCCCAGGGCACCCATGCAGAACTGGTGAAGATGGTCGGCGGACAGAGCCGCATCCGCCTGACGCTCAGCCGTAAACCGGCCGGCTTGCTCGCGATGTGGCGTACGCTGCCCGGCGTTCACTCGGTCAGCGAGGAGAACGGGGCTGCCAGCCTGCTGGTCAAGGACAGCACCCTGGTGCTGCCCACCTTGTTCGAATCGGCGGCCCGGGCGAATGTTCAGGTCAACGCCATGGAACTCCAGGAACCCGACCTGGAAGCGGTCTTCCTGCACCTGACCGGCAAAGCCCTGCGAGATTAAACCATGAATATCCTTTTCATCACCTTCAAGGACCTGGGTAATTCCCTGCGCAAGCCGCTGATGCTGGCTTTCATGCTCCTCCTGCCACTCTTGCAGGCCGGGCTTCCCTACCTGGCCTTCCATGGGTTATCCGGTGGGCTGGAAGTGCAGACCACCCGCGTGGTGGTCGTCAACCTGGATCAGGCAGTGGCGGCTTATCCTGATTTCCTTGCCGGGAACCTTCTTTCCGGGATGCTGGCCGATGAGGAACTGGACAGCATGCTGGATGTCACCATGCTGGAGAGCGAGTCTGCCGCCCGACAGATGATCGACGCAGACGGGGCTGGCGTGGCCGTCATCATCCCTGCGGGATTGACCGCCTCCCTGTTCGAACAGGCTGGCCATGCCGAAGTGGTCATTTACCACGACCCGACCCTGACGCTTGGCCCCGGCATCGTGAGCGACGTGGTGACCAACTTCCTGGACGGTTTTGCCGGTTCCCTGATCGCGGCGGACGTGACCAGTTCGCAACTGGAAACCCTCGGCCGGAGGGTCAGCGAGACAACGCGACAGGATGCCATGCTGCGCTATGGTGACTGGGCGCAAGCGGTTGGCGAGAGCCTCAGCCAGGGTATCCACCCGGCGATCCGTTACGGCGGGCAGGTCGCGGTCCGAGAAGCTGATTCGGTCATGCGCGCCATCATCGGCCCGATGATGGCCGGGATGCTGGTCTTCGGAAGCGTGCTTTTCGGCATCCAGTGGGGCGCGGTATTCCCGGTGTTCTTCAACGGGCTGGGACTGGCCCTCTCGGCAGCCGGTTTTGGGATCCTGCTGGTCTCGTTCATGCGCACCACCCGCCAGGCCTTCCTGATCATGGGCGGGACGGTCATCCTGACCGGCATGGCTGGCGGGACGATGACCACCACCTTTGCCAACCTGCCGGCGGCCTTCCGGACGCTCAATCTGTTCACCCCCCAGGGTTGGGTCCTGCGCGGATTGACCACCAGCCTGCAAGGCGGCACACTGGCGGAAACCACCCTGCCCGCGCTGATCGCAGCCGCGATGGGCCTCGTTTTCCTGCTCGCCGGCTGGTTCAACCTGAACCGGCGCTATTCCTAGGAGTTCACCATGCGCATCCTTTATATTGCCATCAAAGACCTTTCCCAGATCCTGCGACAGAAAAAAACCGCACTGTTCCTGCTGGTCATGCCGCTGCTTTTCACCTGGCTGATGGGCGTAGTCTTCGGTCAGAACAGCAATGCCGATTTGCGCCTGCCGGTCGGCCTGGTCGACCGCGATGGGGGAGTTATGAGTACATATCTCTCCACCCTGTTGGACGATTCCCGGAGCATCCGTCCGCTGGAGGTCAAGGATACCGGGGAGGAAGACCTGCAGGAACGGATCCGATCGCAGGAATTCGCTGCCATCCTGATCGTCCCGGAAGGTTTCAGCCAGCGGGCCCTGAGCGGAGAAACGCCGCAGTTGATCCTGCTGGTTGATGTCAATACGCCGGCCGGACAGATCGCCGAGCGTGCGGTCAGCCTGTCTGTCACTCGCCTGCTGAGTGCGGTTCAGGCCGGGCGCATCAGCCTCGATCTGGTCGGAGAGCCGGCAGATGAGCCC
>JAFGXF010000056.1 GCA_016936755.1 Anaerolineaceae bacterium
GAATTAATAACACCGGGGAGCTTGTTCACAGGCTGAGAGGAAAGCAGATGGCTTTCGACCCGTATAACCTGATCCGGATAATGCCGGCGGAGGGAATAGCCAAGACAAAACACCCTCCGTCAGCGAGGGTTTTTTCATGACAAAGACAGCGGCCATTTTCCTCAATGGAGAGTATGCAGAGCCTGAGCCCTGGATCGACCTGGCAAGGAATTGTGACCTGCTTATTGGTGTTGATGGGGGTTCCAGGCATATACTCTCAGCGGACTTGATACCGCAAACAGTCATTGGCGATCTGGATTCTTTGCGGCCAGATCATTTGCACGAGTTGGAATCGCTGGGTATACCAATCATCCGGCATTCTCCCCAAAAAAACGAGACGGATTTTGAATTGGCGTTGATTCATGCCATCAACATGGGCTGCGATCAAATCTGTGTTTTTGGTGCACTTGGTGGTCGATTGGATCACATGCTGGCGAACCTTCTTCTTCCAGTATCCTTTATTAAAAAAGCTTTCATCCGCCTTATCCATGACCGACAACAGGTAATCTACATATATAACCAAACAACCATCCATGGGAAGAAGGGAGATCTCTTGTCACTTATACCGATTAAAGGGTCGGTGACCGGGGTAAGAACCGAAGGACTGCTCTACCCACTTGAAAACGAAGCTCTTCAACATGGGCGTTCGCGGGGAATTAGTAATGAATTAACCAAAGATGAGGCGAGTGTTTCCCTTCAATCAGGTGTGTTGGTCTGTATTCACACATCTCAGGGGTCCCTCCTGGGTAATGAAAGGTTAAATGATGAACAGGCTTAATTGTGTTGTATTTGTGTTTGGATTGTTGCTTGCGAGTGGCTGTTCCAGTTTACACACACCCACTCCCCAAATCCGTGAGTTAAGGATCATGACCCACGATTCGTTTGCTATCAGTGAATCGATCATCCATATGTTCGAAGAGGAAAATGGAATAAAAGTGGTGTTTATGAAAAGCGGTGACACTGGAACCCTTTTAAATCGCGCCATACTGACCAGTGCATCCCCTGAAGCAGACCTCTTGTATGGGATTGACAACACATACCTGTCACGCGCGCTGAGCGCGGACTTATTTGAACCCTATCATTCCGAAATTCTTTCCTCAGTGCCGGTTGAATTCATCCTTGATCAAAATAAATTTGTGACTCCGATTGATTATGGGGATGTCTGCATAAACTATGACCGTCTGTACTTTTCCAAACATAATTTGGCCGTGCCGCATGACCTGGCAGAGCTGATTCAGGAAGAATACCGGGGCTTATTGGTGGTCGAGAATCCAGCAACATCTTCGCCAGGACTTGCATTTTTATTGACCACGATTCAACGTTTCGGAGAGGATGGTTATCTGGATTTCTGGAACAGCTTAAAAACCAACGGTGTTGTAGTGGTCAATGATTGGTCCACTGCTTATTACACAAATTTCAGCGGGTCTTCAGGAAGAGGACTGCAACCCATGGTTGTCTCCTACAATACAAGTCCGGCAGCTGAAGTATATTTTGCAGAAACACCCATCGATGATCCGCCCACTGCATCAATCACCGCCCCGTCGACATGCTTCAGGCAAATTGAATTTGCAGGTATTCTTAAGGGCACACCCAATAGAAGTCTTGCAGCTCTATTTATTGACCACATGCTTGGTATACCCTTCCAGGAAGACATTCCGCTTCAGATGTTCGTATTCCCAGTTCTTCCGAATGCGACGCTGCCCCCTGTATTTCAAAATACCATCAGCCTGGTGGGCCAACCAGCAATGCTGTCACCGGAATTAATCGCAGAAATGCGTGACGGTTGGATTCAAGCATGGATGGAAGTAATGCGGAAGTGAGAACCAGGTCCGGATTTCCATCCACATGGAAAATTTCAGCACTGTGGTTGGTGCCTGTTTTGTTCCTCAGTGTTTTCTTTTTCCTCCCACTTGCAGAAATCACCAACCGTTCGGGGATACTGACACAAGGGGTGATCCTCGATCATGTCACATGGGGTCTCCTGACTAAAAGCCTGTCATTCACGATCACTCAGGCAACTGTATCCACGGCACTGACTCTATGTATCGGGATTCCCGGCGCATACTTACTGTCACATTTTCGTTTTATGGGGCGCGAATTGCTCAAAGCAATGCTGATCGTGCCATTTATTCTGCCAACTGTGGTGGTCGCGACCTGCTTTAATGCCTTGCTTGGTCCACGTGGTTTGATCAATGATTGGTTGATGACTATTTATAATCTTCAAACACCACCAATTGCACTGCTAAATACATTCTGGGCTATTATCCTGGGGCATGTTTTTTATAATACATCGATCATTATTCTCGTCATGTCAGAAGCCTGGTCAAAATTGAATCCCAATTACCAAGACTCAGCACGCATATTGGGTGCCAACCGATTACAGACCGCCTTTAAAGTTACATTACCTTTACTGGCGCCATCCTTGTTATCTTCAGGATTATTGGTTTTCATTTTTGACTTCACCAGTTTTGGGGTGGTTTTACTTTTAGGTGGACCACTGTATGCGACATTGGAAGTTGAAATTTATATCCAAGCCATTCACATGTTGAATTTTCCTGCGGCAACCCTGCTGTCTTTAATCCAAATCAGCATGACCCTTGTAATGTCAGTGATCTATGCCAGAATTAGTCGTGGTCAAACGCTTGAATTGACTCCACATTTTAAGGCGGGGCGGTCATTAGCGGATGCACCTGTTCTTCAAAAATGCCTCGGCCTGGGCATTCTTACGCTTCTATTCCTGATTTTTTTCAGTCCGCTGATTGCCCTCGTGATTCGTTCACTGACGTCCTATCACAACTTTGCGTCAGAAGGCGGATCCTTCGGTAGTGGTATAACGCTGGCTTATTATGCCGAGTTATTGGTAAATCGTCGTGATGATTTATTTTATGTGCCCCCCTATTCAGCGATAATCAACTCCATTCTATTCGCACTCATCACGGTTGCGATTGCTCTTCCCTTGGGAATACTGGTTGTACGAGCTTTGAAAATGCCCCAACGGATCAACCGCATATTGGAACCAATGCTCATGCTTCCTCTTGGAACTTCAGCGGTTACCCTTGGGCTTGGACTTGTACTGACTTTCAACAGCACCTCATTTTATCAAGCCTCGTTCCCGCTTCTTCTTCCAATAGCACATGCGCTGGTAGGTCTTCCTTTAGTAATTCGAGTCATTCAGCCTGTCAACGAGTCAATACCACAAAATCTGATCGACTCCGCATACTCACTTGGAGCTGACTGGTGGCGCGTATTCAGGGATGTTGAGCTTCCCCTACTTAAAAAATCGGTTTCGGTGGCTGCCATATTTGCTTTCAGTGTTTCGTTGGGTGAATTTGGAGCCACAACCTTTTTAAATCGTCCGGAGTTTCCCACCATTCCGATTGCCATATTCCGCTTTTTAAACCAGCCTGGCCAAATCAATTATGGACAGGCGATGGCCATGTCTACAATATTGATGATATTGAGTATTCTCAGTATCTTACTGATACAAATAACTTCGTATCAGGGTCGTGAGGGAAAATGAGAGACATTTCCAATAAGATGAGTGGATTGGGCGTGGAACGCCTGACTAAATATTACAACCACATAATTCTTTTAAACCACATATCATTTGAAGTGCGGGATCAGGAAGTACTCTGCCTGCTGGGACCGTCAGGCAGCGGCAAGAGCACTTTGCTGCGCATCATAGCCGGATTGGAGTCTTTCGAAAGCGGCTTGATTTCCTGGCATGGTAACAACCTGGACTCCATACCCACCGAGAAACGCAAATTTGGATTGATGTTCCAAGATTATGCACTCTTTCCACATCTCAATGTCTTCGATAATGTGGCTTTCGGGTTGCGGATGCAGGGTCTACCCAAAGAGAAGATAATCCATAAAGTATCTCAAGCCCTCGCACGTGTCAATATGAGTGATTTTGTCAAACGGAAGGTTCAAACCCTTTCTGGTGGCGAACAGCAACGCATCGCGTTGGCGAGAACACTTGCTCCTGATCCAAAGCTGATCATGTTGGATGAACCCCTTGGAGCCCTCGATCGCAAACTTCGCGAGCAGTTATGTGGGGAAATTCGCCAGATTCTCAGGTCCAATGCAGTGCCTGCCATTTATGTAACCCATGATCAGGAGGAGGCTTTCTCTATCGCAGATCGTATTCTAATCATCTCTGAAGGAAAAATCCAACAGATCGGCACCCCGCAGGAATTATTCCTCACACCAGCTTCAAGCTGGGTGGCCAGGTTTCTTGGCCTTGGCAATGTTATTCAAGGGGAAATATCATCTCTTCAACCTCTTACCATTCACACAATTCTGGGTAACATCGAGTGTACCGATCAAGCAGTTCTCGCCAAACCCCAAAAAGGCATCGAGTTACTCATACGCCCCAATAGTGTGAAACTGGTTAGCGGAAAAAGCGCCGGTTTCAATGGACTCGTTTTAGATAGTGTTTTTCAAGGGGAGCGATATGAAACAACTGTAAGGGTACAGGATAAGTTGTTTAAATTTGACCTCCCGACATCATGTACACCTGGCACAAGCATTCAACTGACTGTAAAACAGGAGGGTGTGACATTATTCACATCATCAATGGATCAGGAAAGTATAAAGGCAGGCAATAAGAGAAATTCCAAACCGAAATATCAGAAATAGCGGATTACTATTATGATAAAACCAATGCCCTGGGTTTCCAGGGCATTGACTCATTAAGCGAGTTGGGTGGAATTGGCTTTCCGCCAAAGCAACCATACGATCCAGGCGGTCACTAGAACCAGAATACACCCAATCACGATCGGAATTACCACTGCCATGACAGAAACAACTGTTGAAATAATATCCTCCATGATCGAGACAGGGATATTACCCGCACCGCCTGTCGTAACCGACACTGCCGGGCGGACCGCACCTGCTTTCACCGTATGGACACCACCAGCCACAAGCAAACCAATTGAAAGTGCCAGAATTGGGTGTATCTCAGTGATAACACGCGCACTTGATGCAAATAGAATCGCACCAGCAACCGGTCGTACAAAGGTCTGGATGATGTCATTAACATGGTTAACCGCAGGAACTTTATCAGCCAGAAATTCAATTGCACTGAGGACGACCAATATTCCAATCACCCACCAGCTGGTTAATGTATCCCACGGCGATTGAAGTGCAATCATATTGGTAAATCTTCCCAGCAAAGCGACCACAAGCAGGGGGATATAAGCGTTCAACCCAGCACTGGCGGATAAACCAAAAGCTGTTAATACTCCCAATAGTTCCATTTACATATTTCCCTTCTCGTTTTCCTGATTATAACGGTAGTCCGTTCCATGTTCCTGTCAATAAAAACCGCGCAAGATCCAACACTCCGATCTGCACCATCATTAACACCATGCCACCCAATAAAGACGGCATCATTTCGATAAAACCATTATATCTGTTTTCTTGTTTGAATAGCATTAACAAAACAACAGCATAAATCAGGGTTAAAATAACCATCACACCAACAACGCTAAGGATTGCCAGAAAGTATAAAATGGTCGGCAATCCGGAAAGCATTCCGATTACCAGAAGCGCACATCCTACAAATAAAGCCGGAATAGCCCATCGGCGGTCAAGCGCGCTTTCCGGCGCCCAATTCTGCCATATGGTTTGTGTAAAAATAGGATAGACAACTGTCGCGATCAATACACCAACACCAATCCCCGATATTAATCTTAGACTATTATCAGGTGTGTATAATGGGGCTTGTTCCAGGATCAATCCCATAAAGGAGTTGAAGCCGTCTATAATAAAAAACAGTGCCATCAAAGCCAACCCCATCAATGCTTTGCGTGAAAAACCACCTCGCTTATAACCCACAATAAACTGCAAGCTGACACCCAATAAAGCACCCAGATACATACCCGAACATCTTGCGCATAGAGGCAGCGGCCGATCACCGATCATAAATGAGTGGGATGGGATGCGGTGGCAGACAGCATATCCGATCGCATCAATCTTATTCATATACCCATCTGGAGTAAAAATCATCCATAGACTGGTGAGTGTAACTCCCATCATACATACGCCAATCAACATCCAGAAGTTGCTTCGTTTTTCATCTGGTCGCACAGGAGTGTTTTTTATCTGCATTTCATTCATGGCATGTATTTGACAAATTATATCGTCCATGGCATACTCATTTCAAGCGAGTTTAATCCTCATGCCATTCTAATGATGAGGAGGTGGTGTCAAACATGTGTGAAAGTATATGTTTTAGATATTGCGCTGCGGCACCCCTCCTTGTTATTGAGTAAGGTGCCGCAGCCAACAAAAGACCGTCTCTGGGACGGTCTTTTGTAATCTTCCAACCAGATTTGAATGTGGTTTGTTGATTGATGATATTTTGGCGTTGTCAGCCACTCGGTTTCACGATATACTGATTTTCCTCGATATGACCGACTTGTTTGATCATGCCATGAAAGAACGCATGCAGAGGGAAGCGCCACTGGCTGCCCGGATGCGTCCCAACTGCCTGGATGAATTCGTGGGGCAGGAACATATCATTGGTTCTGGCAAGTTGCTGCGGCGGGCTATCGAAAGTGACCGACTGTTTTCTTCCATCATCATCTTCGGACCACCCGGTACAGGAAAAACCACTCTCGCGCAACTGGTAGCAAAGCAGACCAGCTCACACTTTGTAACCATTTCTGCGGTATTGGCTGGCGTGGCGGATCTCAGGCAGATCATTCAAGGCGCACGGGAGCGCCGTCGACTTCACGGGCAAAAAACCATTCTTTTTATCGATGAAGTCCATCGCTGGAATAAAGCCCAACAGGACGCCCTTCTACCCCATGTTGAAAGCGGAATGGTCACCCTGATTGGGGCAACCACGGAAAATCCATATTTTGATGTCATTAAAGCGCTGGTATCACGTTCTCGCATTTTCCAGCTTTACCCATTGTCTGGGAAAGACATTGGAATTATTCTTGAACGAGCTCTTAACGATCCGGACCGCGGCTACGGAAAACGAGCTGTGCAACTGAAGTCGGATGCTTTCCAGCATCTTGTGGAAATCTCTGGGGGTGATGCGCGCAATGCACTGAATGCTCTTGAACTGGCTGTTGAGAGCACAAAACCAAGCACCGATGGTTCGATTCAAATCGATCTTGAAATCGCCCAGGAATCCATCCAGAAAAGGGCTGTTCTTTACGGTCGCAATGGAGACGATCACTATGACACCATCTCGGCATTTATCAAATCTGTGCGGGGATCCGATCCGGATGCAGCCCTGTACTGGTTGGCAAAAATGCTGCATGCAGGTGAAGATCCACGCTTTATACTGCGTCGTCTGATCGTTTTATCCAGTGAAGATATCGGGCTGGCAGATCCCATGGGTATTGTAGTTGCCAGTGCGGCGGCTTCTGCATATGAGTATATTGGATTGCCCGAAGGTGTGTACCCGATCGTTGAAGCGACTCTTTACCTGGCGACAGCACACAAATCCAACTCGGCAACAGCTTACTTTTCTGCCCTGGCAAGCATTGAATCAGAAGGGGCTGGTAGTGTGCCCGTCCATTTGATGGATAATAATCGTGACGCAAAGGGGCTCGGCCATGGCCAGGGATATCAATACCCACATGACTTTCCAGGTCATTTTATTCCTCAACAATACCTGCCGGATAATGTGTCGGGGACGTTGTTCTACAAGCCTTCCGCTCAGGGATATGAATCTGACGTTTCAGAACGATTGGCTCAATGGCGAAAAGCTCAGAATAAAGCATTGAGTGACAAGTAACCGAGATCACAAATGCCATCCATAATTCTTATTCGCCACGGAGAGACAGACTATGTCGGGAAGCGTCTGGCGGGTCATTTGCCGGGCATTCACCTTAACCAACATGGTGTTCTTCAGGCAGAACAACTTGCCGCAAGGCTGTCTGCCTTACCCATCACAGCGCTGTATTCAAGCCCGATTGACAGGGCCATCGATACTGCAGCCCCACTCGCACGAGTCAGGGGATTAAAAATAAATATCCTTACTCCCCTTACCGAAATTAATGTTGGGGATTGGCAGGGTAAATCCATCCCATACTTGCGCAGATTGAAACGTTGGCGCGAAACACATGAACAACCGGCCAGGTTTTCTTTCCCCAACGGAGAAAGTTTTGTCGATAAACAAAAGGTCATGTGTGAAACGCTGATGCAGTTGGTGGCAAATGCAGATAGCAATGATGTCATCGCCTGTGTATCACATGCAGATCCGATAAAACTCTGCCTTGCTTATTTCCTGGACATGGATCTTAACAATTTTCAACGCATTGCTATTGACCCCGCCTCTGCAAGCTTTCTGTATTTTGCAGGTTCACAGATACGTGTGGGTCCAATTAACCTGGTGGAGGAGATAACAGCAAATCGCACGATTCGATGAATCTTATGCTTAATTGACGCTCTGATAGCCCTGTGATAGAATACGCGTCTTGAAAAGCCCCCATCGTCTAGTGGCCCAGGACGTGGCCCTCTCAAGGCCAAAACGAGGATTCGAATTCCTCTGGGGGCACCAAACCCGATCACCCATTGGTATCCTGCCAGCGGGTGTTTTTTCTGGTCCTCTCACACCATCGAGGTGTAATAAGGCCAAAACGAGGATTCGAATTCCTCTGGGGGCACCAAAGCATAATCACCTCACCGAGTTGGTTAAATAACTAAGAGTGCTTCCTGGTTTCCTCGTCCATCTTTGGAATTTTTCCCCACTCCATCCCTTCTCTGAAAATTAAAAAGTATGCGCCCAACAATGTTGGGGGCAGCCAAAGGGCCGCATGTAAAGGC
>JAFGXF010000057.1 GCA_016936755.1 Anaerolineaceae bacterium
CACCGGCACCCTTTGGGTGTATACCGCCCACCAGTCAAACATCCACTCAGGTGTTGTGCCGTCTGGATGTTTTCTTTTCAAGACTTCGCAAAGGTCGAACACTTACAGGGCGCGAAAGGCATGCGGGTTCGAGTCACCACATATAAATCAATGTACTGATCAATTCCCAAGCAACACGACGGATTCTTATCAAGCAGTTACACTGGGTTTTAGATGGATTTATTTGAATATGTATCGGGCTGTACCTCGTCCAGTGCATTCAGCTTGTTGATAAACCCAGGCCACCGCAATAAATAGAACAATGCCAATCCTGATTACCCGTATCTAATTCGTCCCCCTTGATTTGATATTGGTCTTTCGTTCTTTATTCCAGACAGCCACACCCAAACAGAGTATCAGAACTGCAGACACCCCCATGAAAACGATGCCAGACCCGGAATTCTTGTGCCCGTTGTTTTTGGATTCCAGATCCATCAATTCGTTTTCAGGGCTTTCTTGAATTGGGGGGTCACTGGTTGGCCAGTTTATATCGAGCTGGCGTTCTTCTCCCCGGTAAATATGCGTGATGATTACCCCGGAAATACCTTCGACCCGGATCTCATACTCACCGGCATAGCCATGGATGATCGCCTGTCCATTTGCATCCGTTTCGATTTCCCCACGCGTGGTGCGTTCATGAATAAAGGATAACATGGGGTTAATAATATCTGCGGAAGCTGGGGGTTCAATGGGTTTGGCTGGCCATGAAACACCATATAGTCTGGGCGGAAACAGTTGCTCTTCATCCCAATATAGACCAACCGCGGTCTGTTTGCTGAAGAGCACGGTAACCATTTCTTTCAGCCATTCCTGCCGTTCACTCTCCAGCCCGACCAGTGGAACGCCACTGAAACGGATGAACATCTGCTTTCCCAGGTCCGAATAAATGTCTACCTGACCACTCACCCAGTTCACATGTGGGTAACCGCTTTTCGAGATGTATGTGGCAATCGGACGCGAAAAGACCATCATGATCCCATCAAAGCCAACTCCTCCGCGGATGAGATTATCCAAAAAGGTGTAAGGAGTATATCCAAGCATGGGCAGGTATTGCGGTATGATTTCGATCACAATTCGCGCCCATGGCGCTTCCATCCGAATTGTCTCGCAAGCCAGTTTAACCAGCCGGACCCATTGGCTGGCGGTCAAACTCATCAGATCTGCATTCGGGTAAGTGGGTTCCTTGATCACGAATAAACTGATTCCCCGCGAAGTCTGGTATCGAACTGCGTGTTCCAGATAAATCGGAACCCGTTCCAGCAAAACCTCGAAAGCAAGATCTTGCAGGTCATCCGGCCAACCAGTCAGCCCGCCATTACCAAAATCCAACAAGCAGTCATTACCGGTGATCATACCTGGCGGGATGACAGGATAGTATGATATTTCCTCATCTTCATACGGAAAAGATCCTCTGGAAGGCTCAATCTCTGACCAGGGAATGCATTTCAGAATCAGGTTGAAACCAACAGGTGGATCAGGCAGACCGACCTCAGGAATCGGTCCATCATAGCCAATCAGAAAATCATGGCTGGTCTGTATATAATCGATACGCAACCCCTCAGGTGGCAGACCCACCTCGGAGAGCACGCTCACAACCAGAGATCCGGTCGGTAATGGACTATCCTTGGCAGAAACGTCAGACAGCCCCTTGGAAAGCAGGCAAGCCAGCAAGGACCAGGCTATTATGAAATGGGTGTATTTACCGATGGGCACCCTTCCATTTTAGCGTGTTTTATGTCTGAAAATCAATACTACAGAAGGGCGACTGTATGGGCATTCATTTATATAATATGATCAACTAATAATACCAGTTGATCCAGGAGAAACAAGCTATGGAAAATTCCGACTTAAAAAGCCTGATAGAATCTTTGCAGGAAGTAACCGCGCCACCCATGAAACGAACCATCCTGGTCAATCACCTTCGCTCAGGAATCATATCCCTGATGTTTCTCAGTCATTTCATTGAGGTGACCTTAGTCCTCTTCCTGAGTATTTTCCTGCTTGGGCCAGCTGTCTTTTTCATCATCAATGGGATTTTCTGTGGCCTGCTGTTTTTCAGACCACACTGGCTTCCTTTGCTGAGGGCATACAAATTCCTTTTCCGCCTGGATGATGAAGATTTCTACATGAATGAACAAGCGCTCAGCCTGGGCTTTTGGGTCAGCCGTTTCCTGATGGTCGTGTTTGTCGTGAGCCAAATAGCCATCGGTATCTATTTTTTATCACAATATGGATTTCTGAATCAAAATCTGATCCATCTTCTTACCCAGAACTAATCGCCGGCAGGATTTCGATAAGGCTTGCCAGATCCACTTTTATCATTCAACGGGTAAAGGCAAAGCGCCGGGGGAGGGACCGGCGCTTTGATTGATGCCAGGTGGATGTGGCTCATAGAGTATTTCTGTGATGATTTATCGATGTCAGCCAGTGTAATGCTACTTGACGTAGGAGCCGCTGGGTTGATTCAGGCTGATGTACTCCACCTAACATTCAAAGGTATTTTACACGATAATACGTATAATAAACTTAACAAATCTGCAAGGTTTGGTATATCATTCAAATGATAATAATACAAGTTGTCATGTTCGTGTCTTTAACCATCAACAGGGCAAGTATCCGTATGAAATTACATGCGTAAATTGATCAATTGATTAATCGGCATCGATACACTATACTATGATCTCAAGCGATATTTTGGAGGCACATTATGCAGGATTTTGAGAAACTTGGTGCATTGTATCTCGGCCGGGTTATTGATCCAGCCACGAAAAAGCCGCAGGAAGAGTTGATCCTGTACGATTCCAAGGATCTGGTAACACATGCGGTCTGTGTTGGTATGACCGGGAGTGGAAAAACGGGTCTGTGCATCGATCTGATCGAAGAAGCAGCCATTGATGGTGTCCCTGCCATACTGATCGATCCCAAAGGTGATCTGGCCAACCTGCTGCTCACTTTCCCATCGCTGTCACCAGCTGATTTTCTACCATGGATCAATGAAGATGATGCGCGGCAGAAGAACATGACACCGGAATCCTACGCTGCGGAGCAGGCTGCAAAATGGAAAAAGGGGTTGGAAGATTCGGGGCAAAACGGGGAACGCATCCAGAAACTGAAAGATGCAGCTGATTTTCGAATTTACACACCCGCTTCCAACGCCGGGTTTCCTGTTTCCATCCTGAAATCTTTCGCTGCGCCACCACCCGCGTTGCTGGAAGACAATGAATTGCTTCGGGAGCGGATCAGCACAACCGTAACCAGTCTGCTTGGCCTGATCGGGATTGAGGCGGATCCGGTGCAAAGTCGTGAACATATTTTATTATCCACCATTCTGAATAACGCCTGGCGCACCGGTCATGATCTGGACCTGGAAGTATTGATTGAACAAGTTCAGACCCCACCTGTCACAAAAATTGGTGTACTGAATGTGGATGCATTTTACCCCCCTAAAGAACGGTTCCAACTGGTCATGGCGCTTAATAACCTGTTGGCTTCTCCGGGTTTCAGTGCCTGGTTGGTAGGCGAACCGCTGGATATCACCAATATCCTGTACACTGCACAGGGAAAACCGCGTATTGCCATTTTCTCCATTGCTCATTTATCAGACGCCGAGCGTATGTTCTTTGTATCGCTATTACTTAACCAGGTCATCTCCTGGATGCGTGGCCAGTCCGGCACGAGCAGTTTGCGCGCGCTGGTTTACATGGACGAAATATTCGGTTATCTGCCGCCCACCGCCAACCCACCCTCCAAGTTGCCGATGCTCACGTTGTTGAAACAGGCACGCGCTTTTGGTGTCGGGTTGGTGCTGGTGACCCAGAATCCGGTCGACCTGGATTACAAGGCGTTGTCCAACGCAGGTACCTGGTTTATCGGCAGGTTGCAAACAGAGCGGGACAAACTGCGCCTTCTGGATGGGCTTGAGGGGGCTGCTGCGACAGCCAAGGAAAAGTTCAGCCGCAGTAAAATGGATAAGATCCTTTCCGGTTTGCAGAGCCGCATGTTCCTGATGAGCAATGCACACGAAGATGAGCCGGTCTTGATGACAACACGCTGGGCCATGTCGTACCTGCGCGGCCCGCTTACCCGGGACCAGATCAAACGCCTTATGGATCCGGTCAAAAAGCTTGTTGCCCCACACCTCTCCAGCAAGCCTCAGTCCCCTGAAAAGAAAACAATTACCCCAGGAACTCCAACAACCCAGGTGCCTTCTCTCCCGATCGATGTACCAGCTTATTACGTCCCCGTTGCGGGTTCCAGCGAAATCACGTATCAACCACGTCTTCTGGGAGTAGCCCGTATTAATTATTCCGATACCAAGCTCAAGATCAATGCTGCGGCAGATGCAGTTTTTCTAACTCCAATCAAAGATGCTGCCATCCCGGTCGACTGGAAAAATGCCCAAAAAGCGGGCTTCCATCCCAACACACTGGAGAAGAATCCCCGCCCGGACGCTAAATTCGGGAATATACCACCAGCAGCATCCATTCCCAAAAATTATGCCGAATGGTCCAAGGATTTCGCAAATTGGTTATTCTCAAATGAACAATTAACCTTGTATAAAAACCCGGTTACTGGCGAGGTATCCTCCCCCGGAGAGAGCGAACAGGAATTCAAGATACGGCTTGGTCAAGGTTCACGTGAGAATCGCGATGAACTGGTAGCCAAACTGCGTGCGAAGTACACACCCCAATATCTGAAACTGCAGGAAAAGCTTAAGAAAGCTCAGTCGGTAGTCGAACGAGAAAACGCTCAATCCAAGGAAAAAGGAATTCATACAGCTGTAAAGGTTGGGGGTGCACTACTAAGTGCCTTCACCGGTCGTAAACTTCTCAGCCAGACGAATTTAAACAAGGCGTCGACTGCCATCCGTGGGGTCAGTTCATCTGCAGCAGCCCGTAAGGAGTACCAACAAGCAGTCCAGGCTGAAAAGGATCTGCAACAGCAACTGACAGACCTGCAAGCCCAGTTTGACGCTGAGCTGGCGGCCATGCATGCCAAAGGTAACACTGCTGATCTTAAATTGGAATCGTTGGTGATCAAACCAAAGAAAACGGATATTGACGTTCAACTTGTGACATTGGTTTGGGCACAGGGATAGACCTGAATAAACGAACGCGCAGGATTTACACCCTGCGCGTATAAATTTAAAGATCTTCAGTTAAAGGATTTTCTTTAACTCATCCAATTTTCCGGCCGAACCCAGTTTTTCATTCTTCCCGGCGATGAATTTCGCATATTCAGCCATGAATATCTTGCCCGGATCGCGCAGATCGAATTTTTCAGGCTGGTCGCGAAAGAATTCACGGTGCACGCGCGTCCATACCAGGCGCCCGTCTGTATCAATATTGATTTTGGTGACACCCAGCTTTGCGGCATGGCGGAATTGATCTGCATCCACACCTTTTGCACCTTTCATTGAACCTCCGGCAGCATTAATGCGCGCCACTTCTTCCTGCGGTACTGATGAGGAACCATGCATGACCAGTGGAAAACCCGGCAGACGCTGTTGGATCTGTTCCAGAACATCGAAATGCAGCCCCTGGGTTCCGCTGAACTTGAAGGCACCATGTGAGGTGCCAATGGCACATGCCAAAGAATCGATGCCGGTTCGTGTGACGAAATCCTTGGCCTGGTCCGGGTCGGTGAGCTTGGCGTTCGCCTCACTGACCACCACATGTTCCTCCACTCCGCCCAACTGGCCGAGTTCAGCTTCGACAACAATCCCGCGGTCGTGCGCAACGTTGACCACACCGCGTGTGATCTCCACATTTTTCTCATACGGCTCATGGCTGGCATCGATCATGACAGAACTGTAAAATCCGCTGTCGATGCAATCCAGACAGGTATCCACATCTCCATGATCCAGATGAACGGCAAATACCGCCTCAGGAAATACTTCGTCGGCTGCGCGAATCAACCCCTCCAACATGCGCTTGTTTGAATAGGTACGCGCACCCTTGCTGATCTGGATGATAAAGGGTGCCCGGCTTTCCAGATTGCCTTGAAATAAGCCCATGCATTGTTCCAGATTATTGATGTTGTATGCACCGATGGCGTATTTACCATATGCAGCTTCAAATAGTTTTTTGGTCGTAACGATCATTTATTGCTCCTTATCTGGTTTGTTTCTTTGGGAATGATTCAACTCACCCATTATAACTGAATGACCCAATATCACGAGCTGGAAAGTGGGTGATTCTCTCTTTCAAAATCAAGGATGATTTTCTATATTTTACCAATACATTCACTGGTGAAATCAATTTATATGTGAACCTCGGTGCCGCATCATCCCAGTAAACCAAGCCTTTTCCGAGTGATATTTAGATAATGCGCTACATATTGCCCAACAGGATGGTTCTTATCATAACCTTCAATCCAATCATATGGTACACTGTTTACTAACTTGGACTATTGACAATCAGGGGCAATTAATATACAAACAACCTATACAAGCCGGTTTATTGTATAATAACGATACTGAATGGGAACATGGCAGAAATGTATTCACGGCTAAAGTCCATATTGCAGAAACTAAGTGGCCGTTTCCGTATGGGGGAAACTCCCGTCAAGGGTACTGCCCCAGACACAATCAAACTGCCTGTGAACGAGATGACTGCGCCCACACCCAATGAACGCATACAGATCAAGAAACCAACGGTTGCGCTGACGCCCCAACAAGAAGCAGAAACGTATTTATCCAAGGAGAATGAGAAGGTGGCCGCCCTGGTCAACAGTTTTGCTGAAGGCCATATCAACAGAACCCAATTTCAGGAGTTATACGCCCATTATCAAAACAAGATCCAGCAGGTCATATCCCTGATAGAAACGTCACCCAGCACAGATCAATGGAAGGTTGCCGCAAGAGAAGGCTCGACCGTCATCATCAAACGTAAATTGATCGCTCAGATCCTGGGCTTTTCCATATATAACAATGACTCCGGAATGCCGATCAAGAGTCTTGGCACCTTCAACATTGATCCAGCTTTATTTGTTCCAATGCTGTCAGCCTACCGCTCAGCTACCCGGGAGATCTTCGGTGCGGGTGTGAAATCCACCCAGATTGAAGGGGGACAATGGCTGGTTTTCATTCCCGGAACACTGACAACCACTCTGGCCGTATTCTCCCATGAACCATCTCAACGCCAGATCAAACGGCTGGAGGATGTGCATCACGCCTTCGAAGTAGCCAATGACACCATGTTAAAAGTCACCCCCATGGTTATTGAGCGCCTGGTTTTCCCACACGAATTCTTCATTAAGAATCAAATATAGTTCATGAGTTCTCTTCCACTTTATAAAATCGTCATCGCCGGAGACGAAAACGTCGGCAAATCTTCACTTGTCAGGCAATACTGCGAGGGACGCTTTGAAACATCCCGTATCAGTACCATCGGGGTGGACTTCCAGACCAGAGTAGTCACCCTTCCGGAAGGCGATGTTAAGCTTTCCATATGGGATATGGCCGGTCAGGATCGTTTTGAAGTGGTGCGTTCCGGTTTATATCGAGGGACACGGGCAACCGCCCTGGTTTATGATTTGACAAATCCCAAAACGCTGGAACATTTACAGCAATGGTTTGAAGAGACCCGTGCCAACTCAACCTGTCAGAAATTTGTCGTGGTTGGCAATAAATCTGATCTTGTCAGCACGAGGGATACCAAAACTGCCGAGAAATTTGCCCAATTGATTGGAGCTGATCATCTCATCACCAGTGCGGCCACCAGCGAGGGGGTCGGGGTACTGTTCAGCCGTTTGGCAGAAATGGCACATTCAATCTCATAATCATTCTTCTAATAATCATAAAAACACCAGCACCACAGTACATTTAGAACCAATGGCCGATTTCTGAATGCAGGATTTTCCATAAGGGTGATAATTGCAGCTAAATGTCTATATCAACACCATTCTGTCTGGGACATTACTATTCACGCATGTTCCTATTGCTTAATCCTGCCCTCATTATTACCCACATAACACTTAACATTTACATCAAACAATAGAACACCGTCATGAACTCGCCCAGCGCTGACCATACTGACTCACAGCGATAGACCGGTGACCTTGACCGGCCTGACTTATAGGCCGTCCGTTCAATCACCCATTGTCCTGCGTTAATGCTCCAGCATTTCACTCCGCCCAATTCCGCTTGGTTTCACATGCACCATGCCCCCACATCAACCGCCTTGATTATTTTCCAAAATTTGTTCAGTTGATACAACTGATGGATTTGAATCCAAGGTGTTACGATCCACCTCGATGTAAATATCAGATGCCTGAACGATTGGAAAACACAACGTACTAACGAGCAGTACCAGGATTGCTGGTATTGGTTTAATATCGAGCTTGTCCTGTGCTCATTGAAATGGCTGTTTCATTAATGACATTGTTACATATATCAATATTTATCAACATATTCAATACAAAAAGTGAATTGCTTTACCGATATTATCACTTGATTCTGAGACAAGCATCTATTGTAGATTATCCTGCGCCGCTGCCGCCGCCACCGGATGCGCCCCCACCACCGCCACCAGCACCACCCGACGAGGCTTCCGAATTCGAGCTGGTCATGAAGGTTACAAGAGCACCATAAGACGACTCCGCATCCAACGCATTCAATGCGTGACACCAGGCCGGCGTGTCTGTAAAACCACGTTTCTGAAATGATTTCGCCCACTGGGATCCCAGACCAAAACCAGCGGCGAAAGGCAGGAACTGGGTAAAAGTATCCGGTCGTAACGCCTGTTCACGTTGGGCGATGATATCCTTTAAATATTTGGAAAATCCAGACCATTGGTCAGCGATCCACCTTCCGCGGGAAGACAGCGTTGAATACAAAGCACCGGCAATGACATAGATGAAACCGGCGATCCAAGCTGAGATGCTCACACCAAGCAAGGCACCGGTTGCCTGGTTAATATTGAGTGACAGGTCGGACGAAATACTGTTCATCGCTATTGCCAAAGTGATGACAAAGAGTATACCGATCAGGATCAGCACTCCCCCAATAATCATCACACGGGATTGCGTCTTCTTGCGCTCCGGGTTGATCAATCCCAACGCAGTGATTTCTGCCTGGATGGTTTTTGAAAAGGTGGACCAGCTTTTTCCGAGCACCCGGGAATATTGTGATAATTCGATACGCTCGACCGGCTGACCTCGTTTTGAAAATAATGCATCCATCAACACCTGTTCATGCTTATCCAACAGGCTGGAATACGGCAGGCGGACAAGCTCAAAACGGTGGGAACTGTACCACTTTCCTGGCAGCTGCTCGATGGATACGGCGCCTTTCTGTGCCAAATCGATCAAGGTGGCCAGCGTGTGGGTCATACTCGGTGTGTTACCCGCAACCAGTGCAGCTGCGACAGCCGGTTTGTAATCAGTAGGAGGGTTGACCGGTTTTGCGTCAGTAGGCGGTAGGCGGGTATCATCCTGGTCACTTTTAGATCTCTGCAACAACATAAGTGCGATCATCAGAGCGATGAAGCTGCCCAAACCACCTGATATCGAATATGGAAGGGATTTTACAGAGCGTTCCTTCCTAACTTGTTCATCAATCTGTCAGGCAGGCATCACCATGCTAAGTGAATCGTTCTGAAAAGCGATCGTTAATATCAAGGGGGTATCCGCTTCAACTGGTCCGGCAGTAATCAATAATGGATTCCCACCATTCTCCACCTGGTAAGTGTAAGTGCCAGTTAAAGATGGTAAATCGACCGGAATGGCTCCTTCAGGATAATGTATGGTAATGCGTGATGCCAGTGAGCGGTATTCATGTTCAGGTGGAATCGCCATCCATACAATGGAGTCCATATCTCCTTTTCGCACAACTCCCGACACCTGGTATATGAGTGTGAAAATTCGTGTCTGGTCGATGGAAGGGGTAAAATGCCATTTAACAGATAACGGATCACCCTCTTTTACTTCCACCCACTCGAGTGCATTCTCATCATTCACCGGCAAAAACCTGCTGTTCAATTTGGCACTGGAGAAGGTGATCCCGTCTGTCCTGAATTTTTCCAGGTCCCTATAGACCTAATTGAAGGGTCCACCCATGAAGCGAATTGTGATGGTTTCTGTTACCTGCATCGACCCATCCATATTCAGGATGATATCCACGTCGAAACGGTCGGCGACATAATCCTTGCCTGCATGTGTTTTTACCGGGATTAGAAGCAGGCAAATAGTTATGAACAAAACCACGATTTTTTTATTCATTTTAGGTCCCTCCGCAAACCAGGTCAAATACAATATAAACCTAGAACACGGTCATGTTCTCCATCTATCGGCCGAGTCCGCAGATTCGTAAAAATTCAGAACGCAGATCGGCCTGTTCTCCATATATTCCACGCCAAAAGGTCGTCCGGGTGATAGGCGAGCTTTCTCTCACACCCCGCATTTCCACACACAAGTGATGCGCCTCAAGGTAAACCGCTACACCATTTGGTTTCATCATGGCCATCAATGTGTCCGCGATTTGTGTCCCGATTCGTTCCTGAACTGCAAAACGCTTGGCGAACAGCCTTACCAGACGAGTCAGCTTGGAGATGCCGATAATCTCATCATTGGCAATGTATCCCACATAAGCGTGACCGTAAAATGGAAAGGCATGATGCTCACACAGGGCAAAGAACTGGATGGGACCCTCAATCACCTGCCGTAGACCACAATCCGGCCCTCCCGAGCATTCATTTGGGAAAGCTTTGAGGAGTTTGGGGTCGCCCTCATACCCCTCGGTGGCATCGATCAACGCTTGAATATATCGTCGTGGAGTTTCATGGGTGGATGGTGTATCCAAATCCATACCCAACGCACTGAATATCTCAGAGATGTAGCCTTCGAATTTCTTTTTCTGATCTGGTGAGATTTTCCGTTTCACCAGTGCCATGTGCTCGTTGAATTTTCCATTGCCATCATCATCAAAATCATCCATGTATGCCTCTCGTTTATCGTTTTCTAGTATGACCAGTCATCATGTCTGAAATAAATCTTACCATATCAATGTTAATTGCATGCCAATAAACAAAACCATTCAATCCCCAGTCATCTGCTCAAAACTTCTCACCCTAAGGTTAAACAGGATTAACAAGATCATTCCGATAATCCCAACCCAGCTCATACCGGTTGTATCATCTGTCCGGGCTTGATCC
This sequence comes from Anaerolineaceae bacterium, assembly GCA_016936755.1. Classification (GTDB taxonomy): domain Bacteria; phylum Chloroflexota; class Anaerolineae; order Anaerolineales; family Anaerolineaceae; genus JAFGXF01. Next base: position 11,193 of record JAFGXF010000057.1, read on the forward strand.
ATTTCAATTATGGGTGCAAGAATGAAGAAGAAGATCAGCGCGCCGCTGACCAACCCGGCAAGCTGGTTTGTCTGCCAGTTGCCATAACCCGAGATACGCCATATCAATGCACCGGTCATGCAAACCAGCAATCCAAATGACAAAATCGTAAACAGGGGTGGAATTCCCATGCCAGGTAGCGCGAATGCAATAATATAAAAAAGAATCGTGGCTGCAAAACCGAGCAATCCAAACATGGCTGGAGGTGTATTACACTTCGCACCTGGCATGGCAGCCGGATCTTGGCGTTTCCTCGCCCATAGCATCAACAGACCCGTTATGAATATTGCACCCAGGTAGTGAACCAGCGGGGGTTTGTAGGTCGTTAACACCAGGTTGCCGAAGGCTACGTCCAGCACGAAGAAGATCATGATGACAGTCAACCATGACCGGCTGACCCATGGTTCTTGGCGTCTTGATGGGAATAGAAGCGTTGTGACCAGGATTGGTATCCCAATGCTGAACACAGCATGAAAAATTGTTAACTCCACAGTCCAAACCCAGTTGATGCCCAACCATCGGCCGTAACTGCCCAGAATACCCAGGTCCATCCATTCAGGATCAAAGAAGCTTTTCACCATAAGCCCTTCTTCAATGATTCCATAGGCAGCACCGAGAATCAGAATCGAAATCCAGCCCCTTTTCCAACGAAAAACGGTTTCGCGAACAAGCACAGCGCCCCCGCCATACAACGCGCACAAGGTGAGCAGGGTTAGTGGCTTGAAGAATTCACTGGGTGGTGAAGAACTGGAGAGTAACTCACCACACACTGGTGAAAGAACGAACAGAAACAATGCCGGGGTTGATCGTTTCATTTTATTGGTTATACTCCAAGTAGTCCTACCCACCGATAGGGTACAGGCAGATTCCACATGACTTTTTTCTCAGTAACCCATTAATGATTTGCTGCCTGTATAATACCACTCCAGAGGATCATTGAAGCCACCCCATCCCATAAAACCTTCCAGGCTGCTTGTTCCACTCGGCATCGGTTTAATCCTATGCCTGTTCGGGGATGCAACTCTATACACCGTTTTACCCAAACAAGACATCATGCTCGAGGCTGGCATCACTCTCGGGATGGTTGGCATTGTACTGGGTATCAACCGCATGGTCCGAATCTTATCCAATGGACCGGCTGGCTGGTTATATGATCGCCTTCCACGACGAGTTTTGATGATCGGATCACTGACCTTGGGCGCTGTTTCCACTGCTTTTTATACATTGTCACAGGGACCCTCATTGTTGCTTGCCGGACGTATCTTGTGGGGTATCGCCTGGTCGGGCATCTGGATCGGGACCACCACCATGACACTGGATATCAGCCGTGATACAAATCGTGGATTTATCAACGGGCAGTTGCAGATGTGGTACTTCCTGGCAATCGCAATTGCCTCGTTCTCATCCGGCCTCATCACCGACCTGCTGGGTTATCGTGGCGGACTATGGCTTTCCACCGGTTTGGGATTACTGGCCGTTCTAACCTGGCTGCTGTTTTTACCTGAAACCCGCCAGGTGGCAAAACCGGCTGGTCGGGCCTCTACCTGGCAAACCAAACCACCTCTACCCTGGCGTCTGGCATTCTCTTTAACCATCCCCTATTTCAGCATGCGCATTGTCTTCGAAGGTGTGCTGGCAGCCACGACCATCCTTTGGCTCGGTCAGTTCATCGATAGAGGCCTTCCGTTTGGAAAGCTTACCATTCCACTGGCCACTTTGACCGGGCTCTTCACCGCTTTACGGGTGGTGGTCAGTATTCTGAGCGCGCCCTGGATCGGAAAGGTATCTGATCTGCTGGGACGGCGCTGGGCGGTTCTGGCGGTAGTTCTCCTGCTTGGCATACTTGGCCTGTGGGGTATGAGTCAGCCACATTTCGGGCTCTCGATCGCCAGCGGTCTGTTGGCTGCCATCACTGGTGGTGCCATCCCATTACTCATTCCAGCTGTGGTGGGCGACCGCGTGCCCGGGGAATTACACGGGCGCACATTGGGTTTTGTTTTTTCCTGGGGTGACTTTGGGAGTGGGGTAGGTCCATCACTCGGACTGGCACTCATCCCTCTGATTGGAATCGGTCAAACCTATCAGCTTTGTGCACTCCTGCTATTCCTTGCGGGTCTTTTTTCACTTTTTCAGGCCGTTCATGAGCGACCATTCCAGCATCCGGCAGCCCGGTAACCATTCACAGCAAATAATTACCGCCCGAAGTTCCGGGCGGTAATTTATGCAGTAATGATCGTGCTGTTTATGACATGGCTGCTTCGTATAACTTGGAAACCACATCCCAGTTAACCACACTCATGAAGGCTTTTATGTAATCTGCCCGCCGATTCTGGTATTTCAGGTAATACGCGTGTTCCCACACATCCATTCCCAATAGAGGCATGTCAGCTTGTGAAATCGGGCTGTCCTGGTTGGCGGTGGAATAAACCTTGAGTTTTTTCATTGGATCCAATGCCAGCCATGCCCAACCCGAACCAAAACGGGTCAGACCAGCACTCGAGAATTGTTCAGTGAATTTGTCAAGTGTGCCGAATTCCGACTGCAATGCCTTCTCAAGTGAACCAGTTGGTGATTTAGAACCTCCTGGCATGAGTATTTCCCAATAGAGTGTATGATTGGCATGCCCGCCTCCATTATTACGAACGGCGGTCCTGATCGCCTCAGGTATGGTTTCCAGGTTTTTCAGCAATTCCTCAATGTTACCTTCCGGTAAACCAGACTGATTTTCGATGGCTTTATTTAAATTGGCAACGTAAGTCGCATGATGTTTGTCATGGTGTATTTCCATGGTTAATGCATCAATGGCAGGTTCAAGTGCGTTGAAAGCATATGGAAGTTCGGGGAGTTGAAATAATTAGGTCATCGTCTTTTCCTTTCACAGTATCAATTTAGTGCCAATGGGATGAATTATTATCCTAATTATCCAATTGGATGCGACACATCGGGAAAAGTTACATATTTCAGGTCATTAAATACAGGCACCCGTAATCCAGCGTATCACGGGTGTCTGTTGGTCTTACCGGCGATATCCCCTATGAAAATGCAGCCGCCGGGCGAATTGGCTTGGAAATCTCGTTCTCAGTTCTATTTTCTATGGTTATTATAACGATATGAACTGCCAAAACACTGCCAGAAAGACCCCCATCATCAGGCAGTTTCGCGCGATTCTACGGCTATATCACTGATCTTTTGTTTGATTTCCGGTGAAGGCTCCAGACCCAATTCGCTTTCCAGGGCTTTAACAAGGTTTCGAAATATGCGGATGGCACCTGCTTTATCCCCGATCAACAGGCAGGCCTCAACAGCCATTTGAGCTGCCAGTTCGTTCCAAGGTTCAAGCGCTAAAATACGCCGACAACTTTCCAGCGCTTCAGACGGATTATTGTTCTTTAATAGGATCTGGGTACGTGTATTCAAACATTCCAGATACATGCGAGTCAGATCTTCACGCAGTTCCAATGCCCATTCTGCATATGGATAGTCAGCCATCCATTCACCCCCATAGATCCCAAGCGCCTGATCAAAATGCTTATTTTTGTGATGCTCACGGAACAATTTATAATCAACCTGGGAGCCAGGAGGTAATATAAGGTTTAATTGTTCGTTGCGGACTTCCAGATAGCGGGAAGGGAATTTATCCGGCAGGTTGGGTTCCAATAATCGACGCAGGGTTGATGTGGCATGATACAGGATGGTTTGCTGCTTCGTACGGGCTTCGTTTGGAGCCAAACCTTCAAGCGCTTTTTCCTGATTGATCTGATGGTTGGGTTGACTGAGCAACAAACCCAGCAACTCACCAGCCCGCCTCAGATGAAGCTCTTCGCTGGAAATACGTCGGCCTCCCTGTTCAATATAAAAATCACCCAGAGTGGTGATCTGTAATGGCTCAACCGGAATGCGTTTGATGGAATTAAGCAGGGTTTGTGCAAGTTTCTGTTCGTCTGAATCCTTGCTGGAAAGAGACTCACTGAACATCTGGTAGGCAAAACCGCCCGTCTTATCGATCAGGCAGGCGTAATCGTTTTCAAGAATGAGACGCATGGCTTCACGCCAGGTATCGGACGCACCCTCCTGACCATGAAAATACTGAATGATCGCCAGCAACAACCAGGCATAGGTGCGATCATAACGCGCGTCCAGGTTTGTGGTTACATCAATAGCCTCGTGTAATACCTCTTCAGCTTTTTTCAGATCCGCTGCCAGCCAGAGGGCATATGCCTGGACATACAGGGAGATGCCCAGCATGTGCATATATCCAATTTTGCGGGCAAACTCAACAGCCATCTCAGCCCAATCAAGAGCTGGCGCCGGTTTTTGCATGCGTATATAATAACGGGCAAGCGAGACACGCACCAATGTGATCAATCCGGGATCGCCACGCATCTCCCCAATCACACGAGCATGTGTCAGGATCGACAGAACCATATTGGGATCATAATGTGCATCGAGCGTGGCCTGTGCCCGTAAAACCAGATAGTAACCCTCGCTGGGCGTATCCGGTAGGACTTCGTATTGCAGACGTTCAAGAATTTCCTGTAGTTCGTAAGAATTCCCGCTCATCCAATGAACCCAACCCATGGTGTTCAGGAATTTCCAGATCGGTTTATGCGTTGGCTCACGCTTGGCCAGTAAGAGAGCTTCCCTTTCAAAAGATAGCGCCAGGTCGAACTGTCCTCGCGGCAAATAAACACCAACTGCCGCCCCATGCAAACCGCGCCATAACAAATCCCCCCTGCCCAGCTCCCGGCAAAGCTCAATTGCACTGGTGTATACCTTCTCTGAGCCTGCCAGATCATTGGTTTCAGCCTTGATCGCCGCGATATTGATCATCCCCAGGTAAGTTGTCTCAGATTTTGGATCAGCCAATTTCAATCCAGTCTCTGAGATCTCATAAGCCTCGCGATAATGCCCCAATAAAAACTCCAGCCAGCCAATCCGGACAAGAGACCTTGCCTTATCGCTGTCTGGAAGTTTGTTGTTTTCAATAAACTCCAGCGCATCCTGAATACGATTAATCGCCTGGCTGTATTCCCCCTTGTGTTCCAGTTCACTGCTTTCCTCGAATAACGCGGTCAGAGGGTTGTCAGCCATTTCTGTGGGCAACTATTTTTATTTGTTGTTATTGTAGCATATCCCAGCTAGTCCTGCTAAAACCAAATTGATTTATCAGCAGGGATGGAAAACGATGATCATTCGTGGAAGTCAGTCAACAAATTATCCTGGAAATGAATAATGCCCGCATCAGAATCGTCAATCATGCTTTCTTCGGAGGGACATTTATATTAGGGCATTGATCTGCCCAGGTTATTCTTTGACGGGTTCCGGATCTCGCATCATTCCAACCCGCTGCACGGTTCGGTTTAATGCAAGGAAACACAGGGTTCCCAAAACACCCAAAATACCACAGGCATACCACAACCAATCCCCATTTCCTGAATCCAGGATCCCACCAGCCATCAATGGACCGATGGCAAATGGTATACCCCAGGAAAAGCCAAATGCAGCCATGTATCGGCCACGCTTATCCTCCGGTGCAAACATTGCCACCAGCGCATTGGAGACCGGTGCCCAGATCATCTCACCGATGGTCAAAATGACCATGGCCACGATAGCCAGGCCGTATGAATGGACAAATCCGAACAAAGCAAATCCCATACCCGATAGCAGGGTGCCTAGTGCCATCATAACCATCGGTTTATAGCGGTCAATGACACGTGAGATGGAGAACTGCATGATCACGACCATGGCGGCATTAATCGTGATCAACAGGCCGTACCCTGATTCAGGGATACCGCGATAATCGCGTAGAAATACCCCCAAGGTTGTATTAAAGTTCATATAAACCAGGCCGGCAAGAACACTGGCGAAAATATAGAACATAAAGATCCGATCCTTAAATACAATGAAATAACCGCGAAAGGTGGTGCCTATACTTTCCCTGGTGATGTCAGTGTGTTGCTCCGGTTTGGTCTCAGGAATATACCGGTAAACAAGGATCGCCGTAATGAAGCTCAGTAATGCATCGGTTAGAAAGAGTACCAGATATGATCGGGTTGCCATAAAACCACCAATGGCTGGCCCGATGGCCGCAGAAATATTAAAAACAACCCTGAAGATCCCAAAACCCGATACCCTTTTCTCTTCCGGCAACAGATCTGCCATCATGGCCTGACGCGCAGGACCACCCACATCGGTGAAGATACCAACCAGCAACGCCAGCAGGTAGAACAGCTCGAGAGAATTCACCAGGCCCATCAAAACAGAGCTGATCGAGGTGGAGATAAGGCTGAAGATGAGCATGCCCCGGCGGCCCAGACGATCACTCAATGCACCTCCCAGAGCGGAGCCTATAAAGCTTGAGATGGAAAAAAGAGCGAACAGAATGCCGACTTCGGTCATTCCAACGTTAAATTTGGAGGTAATATACAAGGCAAAAAAGGGGAACAACAGCGCCCCACCCAGATGATCGATAAAAGACACACCCATCAAGGTCCAGTATGTCCTCGGGTAGTCGTTGTACATATCTTTAATTTGCTGTATTGTTTTACTCATTTACATTACACACTTTCCAAATCAAAAAAAGCCACGAATGGCCTGGTGTGTCAATGATTGGATTTTCGGAAGTAAATTTTACAGGAAGGCTAGTTCGACGTGCTGATCGTCTTCAGGCTCTGAGGCATCAATAAGATACACCGATTGGTTTCCTGAAGAACACCCTGCTCATCACGAGACTCCCATGACCCAGATTGACATTACCCCGGCGTCCATTAAACAAAATCTCCAGTCTGATATACAAAAACGGGAAGGGTCATCGTAACTCTCCTTTTACCAGTGGGCACCTCGCGAACCTTGATACGGATTCAGCGTGTGTTTTCCTGTATATCACGGTTCTCAACTGATTATTCTGCAGGATGTTTTGAGTAACCAGCTGCCTTCAATGATGAGATAAACCACCGGATTCAATGCCGGTAATTTTACCATTTACCAGAAGCACCAGTATCAACAACCGCACATGATCGTTTGTCATCATACCCTCGCGGGTAAATTATGAATACCCTTAATATGCATGATCGGATCATAAATCCATTGTCACGTCGTATTTGGGATTCTGAAGTACCGGGGTTATGACCGGATAAGTTCCGCTTGCATGGACCAGGGCCCCGTCCAGGTTATTCTCACACGGTGCAGTACACCAGCCAGGGAATCGGTACTTTCGACAAACACCAATTTATTGGTGCGTGTTCGCCCACGCCACTTTCCTTTCGCCCTGTTTTCAAACAGCACTTCCTGACTCGTATTCAAAAGGCGGGCATTGATCTCAGACGAAACCCGCTCCTGAAGCTCTTCCAGTATCCTGAAGCGGCGCATTTTTTCAGCAGCAGGCACAGAATCCACCAGGTTGCGATAAGCAGGGGTACCCGGGCGTGGAGAATAACGTGCCAGGTGAGTCACATCCAAACGCAACTCTTCCAGGAGATCGACCGTGTGTTGGAACTGGTCCTCTGTTTCATCGGGAAAACCAACAATGATGTCGGTGCCGATTGAGCCTGCAGGCAAATACTCCCTGATCCGGGCCACCAGCTTGCGGTAATCATCCCGCGTATACCCGCGCCGCATGGCCATCAGCACCTTGTCATCCCCAGCCTGAACGGGCACTTCAATATGCGGGCAAACCTTGGGCAACCTGGCGCTCGCCTCCAGTATGGCATCTGTCAGATACCCGGGGTGAGAGGTCAGGTAACGAATGCGCAGCAATCCATCGATATCACTCAACTGGCCAAGAAGCATGGCAAGACTCTGGCCATCTGCCAAATCGCACCCATAGCGATCCACGATCTGGCCGAGTAAGGTTATCTCTTTCACCCCTTGATGAACCAGACTTCTGGCTTCAGCAAGGATGTTATCCGGCGACCGGCTGCGCTCGCCACCGCGCCGGGAAGGGATCACACAATAGGTGCAACCATGCGAACAACCAAGTACTATTGGAAGAAAGGCACTTACCTGCCCGATATCAGGCCTGGGTAAAGGTAATTCTTCATCCAACAAGGTATTGCGGGTATTAATTTCATCGATCTGAGCATGGTGTATCTCGCGCTGTGACAGGAAGTTTATTAAGGGGGCGATATCAGATGGGGGCGAGAAAACATCCACATCGGGATATCGCTCCTTCAATTCCGACAGGTTGCGTGGCCCCACCAGGCAGCCCATCAGATTGATCACCAGATCAGGTTTGCTTTGCTTTAGCGGTGTGAGGGAACTCAAGCGGCCATGAGCTCTATCTTCAGCACTTTGCCGCACGACACACGTATTTAATACAATTACATCCGCATCTGCTGGCTGAAGCGTGCATTCATATCCAAACCCTTCCAAAGCCGCCGCGACGCGTTGAGAATCTGCCACATTCATCTGGCAGCCCTCAGTCCAAATATGATATTTCATGTCCGATATTATATCAGTCGCATTCAAACATCAGACAATCGATCAAACCCAACCCAATGATTTACCCGGCCGTAACTATCCCACCACCATTCCACCCCGCCCTTCATTCTTGGCTTGATATAAAGCGCGATCTGCCCTGGCGATCAGGGTTTCTCCTGTATCAATGTCTTCCTTTTTTAGGGTGGCGATGCCGATACTCACTCCCAATTGGATATCGCTTTGCACATTAACCTTGGTAACCGCTGCTGCAATACGGTTGCACAGGGTTAATGCACCTTTTTCACCGGTATGGGTCAACAGCAAAGCCAGTTCATCTCCACCATATCTGGCTGCGATGTCACTCATCCGAATGGAGTTTTGGATACTCATGGAAGCCAAGGCAAGTGCATCATCCCCCACCTGATGGCCATACTGGTCGTTTAAAGCTTTAAACCGGTCAAGATCAAGCATGCAAACGGTTAGCATATATTTATATCGGCGTGCCAGTCGTATTTGTTTTTCCAGTTCGAGAAAAAAGGTGCGTCGATTAACCAGCCCCGTCAGGTGGTCCAATGATGACAGGACTCTCAGTTCATCTTCCAGCTTGCGTCGTTCAGTGATGTTATTTAACAGAATCACTTTTCCTTCAAGAATCCCGGATCTATCAGTTAATTGGGATGCCCGAATCTCATAATCCACTGTTTCATTACCCTCGCTGAAACGCATGGTATCATATTCACCCTCTTCATCCTTGACTATCAAAAGACAGGTGTCAAGCTTGTGAATCAGCTCGCGCATTTTCTTCCCAATCAGACTGTTATTATTCCCTCCAAATAATCTGGCCGCCGCCGGGTTGATATCCATCACCCGTTCCTGATTGTCCAGTACGATCACTCCATCTGTGATGCTTTCAAAAACAATTTCCCGGGCAATCGGGATCATATCCAGCAAACCGAATCGATAAAGCCCCCACAATAGAACAATGCCTGATATGCTGAAAGCCAGCGGGGTGGGATCAATGGTGGTGTTGATATAACCAGAGGCATGCAGCACGTTCGCTATTACAGGCGGCAGTATTCCCAGAATCAAGACAACAGCCTGACCCCGGCTGGCTGGGGTTGCCTTTTGGTACCAGTCAACCAGCAATACAAAGGCGACGATGATCAACAAGTATGAATACAATCCGATAACGGTATACCAGGATCCAAAACTTGGACTGATCAGGTAACCTGAAGACAGCGCCAGTTGATTAAACCCGGTATAGACCATGTGATGTGCATCATTGGAAAGCAACAAGAAAAAAGTGATCATAGGCAGGATGCTTAAAGCTATGATCACACCGGGTTGAACAATGAAATTGCGATTCGTCAATCTCCCTGCAAAAACAAGGATCAGGACGGAGATGGCCGCCATACAGGATACTTCGATCGTCACCAGAATTTTTACCAGCCAGAGTGCTGATGTAATGATATTTATGGCATAACTGAGCTGCCAGATGCAAGCCAGGGACATCAAAACAAAAAAATCCAACCCCAGATTGGTATATCGATATTTATAACCGACCGCCAACAAATAGGTTGATATACCTATTCCTATCCACAATGGAATCACATCTGGTCGAAGAATTAATAAAAGCATTGTTGTATCCACCCCACTCACATATATGCAGATATATGTGATAGAGCTGATTTATTGTAATGGATTCAAGGCATTCCATAAGATAATTGCGCTTACAAATAGTTTACAATTCTTTAAGTTGAATAAACAGAAGAAGGGACGGTTCTGGATATAATTAAGCAGAAAGTAAATGAAACTCAGATTCTGCCTGGTCTTAGTAACCATTTTACTCACTTCCTCATGTAATGGTCTGCGAAAAAGTGGGTACAGTTTGCCGGATATCATCACGCCCGGTGGAACGGTATATTATGTTCGCCTGGATGGTGGCTCTGCTTTACAATGCAACGGTTTGTCAGATTCTCCATACACGGGCACAGGGTTGAATCAGGAATGCGCATGGGATCACCCTTTCCGGGCACTTCCGCCAGGTGGTCCACCGCGAATTGCCGGGGGTGACACTGTGATCATCGCCAGCGGAAGTTATCGCCTGGGTAGTGGGTCCCCTGGTGCGGATTCTCCTGCTTTGTGTAATGCGAACAATCCCTGGGATTGTACAATGCCTCCCATTCCCTCCGGACCGGATCCTGAACACCCAACCCGGATCCTCGGCCAGGGCTGGGATTCGGGTTGCATTGCACCACCTCATTTGTGGGGAGCTGAGCATTCGAATCACTTATTTAACCTGACCCGTACCAGTAATACCATTATCGCCTGCCTGGAGCTTACCGATCACGCCACCTGTGCTGAAGGACACCCGGACAGCAATCTTAGCTGCCAGCGTGGCAGTCACCCGTATGGAGATTGGGCTTCGGTTGGAATTTACGCTGAAGATGCAGATAATATCCTGCTGCGTGATCTTGACATTCATGGTCTGGCATATGCCGGCATTCATGGTGGGCGCCTCAGTAACTGGCGGGTAGAACATACCCGCCTGGCAGGCAATGGCTGGCTTGGGTGGGACGGCGATCTAATACAGGGAAGTGACGCCAACAGTGGCACGCTGGTTTTCTCAAA
>JAFGXF010000009.1 GCA_016936755.1 Anaerolineaceae bacterium
ATAATAAGGTTACTGCGTCAATATACCATAATTGGGTATCAATTCAAGTATACCGGTTAAGAAAGAGAGTCTCAGGTGTAAATCTCCCACCAGTATGGTGGACCGGAATTGCGCAATCCATAATTATCGGAATGAGCACACTGAAAAAGCCCATCTGTATTCACATGTGGAGGATTAGACACATAAAAAATGAAATCTCGAAATGAAAAAAATGGCGTCCATAGTGAGAGACAACTGGACTGGCACAGCCAGCCAAGTACTTCGGAACTCACAACCTGCGGCTAAGTACATCGAAGGGATGTTGGAAACCCGGAAGACATGTGAATGGGTTATTTATTGAAAAATGGTGCCCCTGGTGAGAGTCGAACTCACAACCATCGGATTAGAAGTCCGGTGCTCTGTCCATTGAGCTACAGGGGCAAGTGAGGTGCTATTTGCAGGGACGGATACCCTTATAGACTTTCATGCCTGCAAGTGTCCTGACAATCATTTCTGCAGGACGATGAATTATATTTGATAATTCAATGGCAGTCATCGGTGTGTTGCCATTGGAAATAAAAAGACGAAAAACACCATCCACCAATGATGTGTGCTCGTTGATGAAATCATCCTGCTTGGCGCAATGATTCATGAGCGCGTGTTGAACTGCGTTCACCTGGTGGATCTCAGCTGTAACCGGATCGATCGCATCCACCATGTCATCCGAATTGAGTTCGGTGAACACTTCCTGATGAGACAAGCACAGGCAGCTCATCAGGTACACTTTCCAGTCGTTGTCGTTTTGTTTCCACCAATCGAAATCAATATGGAAAGGTGTATCAACAGTGGGTTTGATCAGGCTGCGCCGTAATTCCACTAAGCACCCTCCTCGTCCTCAACGATCCTGAAATAATAATCGCCCACATAAACAATCTGTGGATGACTCATCAGGCTTGATAGCAAAGGCGTTACAGGGGTTCGTTTGATAATATTGATGGCAGAATATAGTTCCTGGGCATGTACATGCCCTTGCGGGTTGAGTTTGGCAAGATTGCGCAATGTGGAAAGCACCAGATTGTCAAGATCACTTTTGGGTTTGGCAGATGCCATCCATAAGGCATCCAATGCATCGGTATCCGCAATTAAAATTGCCATGCGCTCATCATACGTGGTGCTGACAGGTTGTTTCAACAATGCATATACGATGCCGCCATCCGCACCGATCAATGCCGTCCGAATCCATTCGCGGTTCGAGCGTGATTTCTCGGTGTTTATGATCACTTCCCCGGCTTTGGAACCCCGTTGAAGGTGAACCAGGCTGCCAGGAATCAAACCTTCCAATTCATAGAAATCCTTCAGTCCGAAGATATACTTGCCATTGCGTATCACCCAGCCGGTGAAAGAATCATGACTATTGCGTTTCGTAAAAGTGAACTGAATGCGCGGAGATTCATAAGCCGTTGGGAACAGGCCTTTATCCAGATGGTTGAGCGGGAGGGTGCCAGCGCGCCAATGGGGATACAACAGCGGCAGAGCCACTTCATCTTCAAGTAGCGAAGTGCTTTGGCAATCATCCATTTCGTCCGCCATATGCATACAGAAGGATTGCATTTCCTCTGGCAGGGAGACTGGATCCTTTTGGGGTGGTGAATACTGCAACCAATACGGTGTCTCACGTACCTCAGCTGGCTCACTGCGGTTCAAGTACCATAGTACTTCTCCCGACGGGCCGACTTCATCAAAACGGGCATCTTCCTGAAGGGCATAATCCAAAGAAAATTCCAACAACTTGGCATTAACGTCGCTGGATAGCTCCACCTGCTTTTGGAGTTCACTGGTTGGCAATGGACCACCATTCGCCATATCCAGGGTAGCCTCTGCCAGATTCAAATGTCCGGCATTAACATCCACCAGTAGTGATTTAGGGAACCAGCGTCCGGCAATACGTACTAAGTCAGGTCGGCTGGCAAAAGCCACTTCCATTGCATCGATCAAGCCGCTATTGTAATTCTTCAATACTGAATCAGCTTTTAAATTTTCATCCTCATTTATCGAAACAGGCATTTCATTCAATTGATGTTCACTGAATCCAGCAGCCAGATAGTGGTGTTGACCATCATCCAGGGTTACCTCAATGACCTCAAATGGTGGATACTCGGGATTATTCCCCGGGCGGATGGATATCACTTCTCCCCTTTTTTCATCATACTGAGGAAAAGTGAGTTTCTCGCCTACTTTATAATTATCCTTGGGCAGGTAAAATCTACCGGCGGCCTTTTGAGAAGCCGCTATTTTCATTTTTTCCTGGTCTATTCGCGAGCGGACCAATTCCAAAACCAGCTCACTGGTAGTTAATGGTGTCTCGCATTCCAACAAGTGGTTGAAGAGAAAGGAAAAATCTTCCTGCTCGGGTTTAAAATCAATCCAATATTGATCTGCCAGTTTCGTGTTTAAAGACATGTTACTCGTTCGACTACCTTATTAATGTGGAAAAATATTATACTCCAGCTTAGTATCAGTTTCAGCAATGCTTACTCATTCACGGTAATTACTGGTCTGATTCGTTGTAACAGATCCGACGGAATCGCATTATTTTTAGGCTGCTTGCGAAGATATTCCTTGGCTTTGGTGGATGGGAGGCAAATAACCGGGGCCTTGTCAAGGTCAAGCTCCACCTGTTGATTAAAGAAGAGAATTAATGGTTTGATAATACTTCGGTCAATATCCACATTGTATTTGATGAATGCGCGTTCCAATTCTCTGATCTCGAAATTAATTTCAGAATCAGGGCGGCCGATGGTATCTTGGGCAAAGAATTTAAAAAATAAGTTGCCACCTTTTTGTTTCCACTTGCCATTTTGATAACTGATGCGGCCACCCGCTAGTATCGGATCAATCACCCATAATGCAGAGGGGCTGACAAGCAGATGTGATACCGGGGTCGTGTAATGATAAAGCGTGTATTTATCATCCAAACCTTTCAATGCTGAAGAAACCAATTCATATGGGCAGACCTTTGCACCCCAGCGACTGGTGTAATGCATGCTGATCTGCCAGATAAGAAGGCCGATGAACAATGCGATCAGAGAGTAAAGCATGGATGCGGTATCGTTTCTCCATGTGAAATAGAATGCCAGGGCAAGGGATGCCATGGCTGCATAAATGGAGTATTTACTGATTTTCTTATTTCGGCTGATTAATTTATCGTTGGTTATGATTTTCATAATTATTCCCAATTATTTTCCCAGAGCATTCTGGATGGCAGTTCTCAGCGATGGCAGCAGTCCTGAATCCAATGCCATTTTTGCCTGACGAATGGAACTGACAATCGCGCGACTGTCTGAACGACCGTGGCCTACGAATACCAGCCCGTCGATACCTAACAATGGAGCTGCGCCCACTTCAGAAGGATCGATCAGTTTCTTGATATTCCGGAAGGCCGATTTTGCCAGCAAAGCCCCAATCTTGGTGTTGAGAGAAGACATCAATTCGATCTTCAAGGAATCCGTGATCAGTTTTGCTACTGCTTCACTGGATTTAAGTAAAACGTTACCGGTAAAGCCATCGGTGATCACCACATCTGCCTCACCGCCGAATAATTCCTTTCCCTCAACATTACCGATGAAATTGACACCACAGGATGCCAACAGAGGATAGGATTCCTTTACCAGTGTATTACCTTTTACAGCTTCTTCACCATTGGAAAGAAGACCAACCCGTGGGTTCGACTTGTCCAGCATTTTTTCTGCATAGACACTACCCATGACCGCAAATTGAACCAGGAATTCCGGACGGCATTCTGCATTTGCGCCTATATCCAGTACGACACATTTTCCACCTTTAACCGGGAATAAAGCGGATAGTGCCGGGCGGATCACACCTGGAATGTCTGATAGTGACTTCTTGGCGTGGTACATGGCCATGCCGGTGTTTCCGGCTGTTACAAAGGCACCTCCGCGGCCGGTTGCCAGGAGATCCATACCCACCCGCATGGAGTTATCCTTTTTGCTGCGTACGTCCTCAATTTTATCGGTCATATCAATCGTTTCAGATGCATGCACGACTGTAACCGGCAAGCTGCCGACACCAGCTGCTTTCAATCGTGGATTTAGCACGTTTTCATCGCCAACGAGAATTATTTCCTCGTTAAATTGAAGAGCTGCTTCAATTGCGCCGGATATCTCAGGCTCAGGACGTTGATCGCTACCCATTGCATCAAGAATAATCGCCATCGCAACCTCCAACCGATATTATCAGTATAAAAATTCAGCCTTACTTGACAAACATACTGTCAAGGTTATAATATCTCAGTTTTGGCGCTGGTGCTGGAACTGGCAGACAGGCATGGTTGAGGGCCATGTGCCGCAAGGCGTGGGGGTTCAAGTCCCCCCCAGCGCACAAGAAGCCGCATAAGCGGCTTTTTCGTTTAAGGGTACATTCTGTCAAGCCAATCCTGTGGATCGACCTGTACACCATTGACCCAGATTTCCCAATGAAGATGGGGGCCATTCACACGGCCTGTGGCTCCGATGGTGCCGATCTCTTGCCCGGCTGAGACCTGATCGCCAGGGTGTACCAGGATATCAGCCTGGTGCCAGTAACCTGTAAACACTCCCCAGCCGTGATCGATAATGGTCGCA
>JAFGXF010000058.1 GCA_016936755.1 Anaerolineaceae bacterium
AAGGCGGCTTCGATCACCCATTTCGCCATCGTGCAGGCTTCGATCACGTCAGCAGCAGTCGCCGCATGATCCGCTTCACTCTGGCTGACGACATGGATGATATGGGGCTTCAATGCCATTTGAAGATATATGCTGGCAGAAAGGTGCGCCCTGGCTGCCCTGACATCCTGCGGGTAACTGAGCAAACCAGTGCGTGTCTGGTACCAGATGTGAAAATCCGGGCTGCGCAGCGGCTCGATCAGCTTTTGAACAGCCATCATTTTTGCCAGGTCCATCGCATCTGAGAGTCCCGGCGGGCTGTTGAACATCAGCTGGGAAATGTACTCTTTTGCGCCGAAGTGTCTGGCATTGTATGCAGAAAGGAAGGCTGACACGACAAAAATGACATCCGGTGCATCGCGCATACCCCAATGATGCGGCTCATTCAATTCGACCGGGATACCCCTTTGACCATAGTACGAGATCACCTGCTGGTGTTCGCGAATCGATCCTTCCAAATCCCATGGACCGCGCCCATCCATCTGATTGAACCAGAAGAGCGGGATGGCACACCAGGCATTGTGGATGGTTTCCATGTACATCTCAGCCAGGCGGATGAAATCATCCGTGCCGGAATAGGTGCGCATCAGTGGGAAGTTGCCAGCGCGTGAGGCTGCAAACAGTGCCCGGTAATCTGATTCTGAACGCACCGGCACACCACCGGCACCTTTCTGTCGTGGATCCTGCCTTTCCGGGTGAAAGAAGTTGGCCTGCGCATCCTGGTCTATGCCAAGTGAGATGACATCCAGCACCTTGGATGCCGCGATCTCCTCGATCCCCTTCAGCGTGGCTTCCATGCTGGGCAGCCCAAAATGATGGCGCAGAAGTGGATACGGAGATTTCCAATGGATGCGTTCCACGGTCGATTGGGGATAATCGGTTTCGGCGGATGGCGGATGGGTCTGCCCCTTCAGGAATGCCAGCAACTCTTCCACCGGCTGGCTGCCATCGAAGACGCGTTCAAAAAAGGTCAACGCTTTGGCTTTTTCGGCCACGGGCGGGGTGCCACCAAAAACAAACCGCACTCCAGCTGCATGCAGATCCGCAGCCTCCTCGGCGAATTGACCCAGCAGGCGTTCCCCGTTCTCGGGGGTCAGCCGGTAAGAGATACCAACCAGCAGGTCATCCCCCGGGTTGAGCGCTCCTTCTCTGACTTTTTGTGTTTCCTTCAGGAACACATCGATCGGAACCGCCGGTCCGAGAAAGACCGTCTTCCAGCCGGCCTCTTCCGCCAGCCTCAGAAAGTTCGCAATCCCCGCGACATGCACACATTCACCCAGCGCACCAGCAATGATCGTTTTCAATCATCCTCCTGGAGATCGATGCCGCACAGAATCAATACCAGGATGCCGCATCGTCTCAACATGGTTTCATTGCTCATCAACAATAATTTCATCCATTCCATCATCAAGCTAAGGTGAAATACCTTGGATATACAGGAACCAGAATCCACCAAAAAATGTCAGGATCAGTAGTAACGCATCCACCTCGATGAAACCGATGCGGCGCTCCAGGCGGGCCAGGTTGCCGATCAGTCCCATGCCGGTCATGATCAAACCCAACAGCCCCACTAATACGAAAGCCGGGTCCACCGCGCCTAAAAACCTACCGGCAGGATAGAAGAAATCGGTTAACCCGAGCGCAGCCATGTTGAACAGGTTGCTGCCAAATAAGTTCCCGATGGCCATGTCATCCGCTCCGTATTTCGCGGCGCTGATGGTGGTAACCATCTCAGGCAGGGAGGTCACCAGTGCCACCAGCGTTGTGCCGATGAAGGTGGTACCCAAACCTGTGATCTCGGCGATTTGCACGCTGCTGCTCACCATTAAAGGGGTCGTGAAGATCAAAGCCAGGCTGGCAATGCCAAACCCGATCAATGCCTGCCGCAAGCTGGGTACACCCTCCGGCAATTCCACCGGTACAGTGGAATGCCTTTCACCGGCCAGCGGGTTGGTCTGCAGCAGACGAATGCCGGCAACATACACCAGCAGCAACACCAGGCTGTCGACCCCGACCCAGCCGATTTTAATATCGATCTCAGCCATGATGAAGAATACGGCCAGGCCAATCATGAACATGGCCAGGCCTCCCGAAAGGGCATGTTTGAAGGCTGCCTTGCGCAGTAAACGCTGCTTGATGTGCACCAGATCGAGTACGGCCAGCAGCAGCATGTTGAACATGTTACTGCCCAGCAGGTTGCCAGCTGCCAGATCCGGTACCCCTTCACGAATGGCACTGACGGTCGTGAGCAGCTCCGGCAGCGAGGTCACGCCTGCCAACAACAATGTGCCCACGAACATACCGCCCAATTTCGTCCGGACGGCAATCACATCGCCATACTTCGCCAAAAAGTTGGCGGCTATGACGATAACAACTGCAGTGAGTATGAATTGCACCCAGACCATGTTGTTTATCCTGACCTGGAGGGCAGACCCTTCACCATCGTCAGAGGCCAGGCAGCAAAAATACCGGTGTTTGGATCATCGAGATCGCCGGTAACCGTTTCGGTCGCTGCCAGGCACTTTTCCACCATTTTTTTATTTTCAACGATCACCATGAGAGTGAGGTTACTCTCTTCATCACTGCTTTTGGTAAGAAAGACATACCGCATGGGAATCAGCCGCTGGAGGTGACGACCTATGCCGGTGGTCTCGAAGATCGTCGCACCTCTGATTCCAATCTTATCCCAACAGCTCAAAACAGCATCGAAATTGTTTGGATCATCCAAAACGAGTAATATCATATACATTCAAACACTCCTCTACCGGCTAAGCCAGGAATAGGTAATGGCAAACAGGATGCTGGCAACCGTACAGGTTGCCAGCATGACAGGCAAACCGCTTTTACTCCATAATCTGGTTGTGATCGGGGTGCGGGTTTTCTCAGAAAGGCATGCCACGATAATGTTGGCCGAAGATCCAATAATGGTGCCATTCCCCCCGAAACCTGCTCCAAAGACCAGCGCCCACCACAAGGGTGTGATGTTCATCCCGGTTGAACCGAGGCCTTGAATGACCGGGATCATGGCGATGGTGATCGGAACGTTATCAACGATGGCAGACAGGCCGGCCACGACCCAGATCAGCAGGATGCTAAAAAGGAGGGGCTGTTCGATATGCAAACCGGCAAGTGCCTGAACCAGCACATCGAACACACCCGCCGCATTCAAGCCGCCAACGATGACAAATAAACCCGCAAAGAAGATCAACACACTCCATTCGATGCGCATCAGTGTGTCTTTTACATTCGGTCTCACCCATATCATGGCAGCGGCGGCTGCCGCAATTGCTATGAAAGCCGGACTGACCGCCAGATAATGGGAGAAGAAGAAAAACAGGATGGCAACGCCCAATACAATCAGGACGCGCCGCGCAGTAACCCCATCATCCAGGGCTTCTTGCGGGTTCAATTTCAGAATGGCTTTGATGTTCTTGGGTCGAGTGGATAGTTCCCGCCTGAAGAGGATACGCAGCAGAAGCAAAGCAGTCAACCAGGAAACCAGCACGATGGGCAGTGATTTGAGGATGAAATCCATGAATGTAAGCCCGGCCGCGGAGCCGATCAGGATATTGGGGGGATCACCAATAAGCGTGGCAGCACCCCCCGTATCTGACAGCAGGGCTTCAGCGATCAGATAGGGCATCGGATTGATACCAAGCACCTCACAGATCAGGATGGTGACCGGTGCGATCATCACCACGGTGGTCACATTGTCAAGGAACATCGATATGATGGTGGTCACACTTCCAAGCATGACCAGCAGGTAAACCGGCCGTCCTTTGGATAACCGACCGGCCCATACGGCCAGAAATTGGAAGAACCCGGTTGGTTCGAGCAGTGACACCAGGATCATCATACCGGCTAATAATCCAATGGTTTCGAAATCAATGGCGGCAATCGCCTGGCTTTCAGAATAAAAACCAAGCCATCGTCCAACCCCAACCATCAATACAGCACCAGCAAAACCAATGATGGTCCGGTGGAGTTTCTCTGAGAAGATCAATCCAAGACTGATCAGGAAAACGGCTGTGGAAATTATCGCAGCAGTGGTCATTTCTGCACCACAGTTGACCAATTTGATAGCAAGGTCGTTCCGATATCCACCCGCGAGACCACACCGACCAGTTTTCCACTTTTATTGATCACTGGCAGGTCATACAGGTCATTTTGGATCATCAGGGCATAACCACGCAGCAGCCCTCCATCCTCCTCAATGGCTTTCACCGGTTGCATGATGGTGCTTACAGGCTCTGAGAGTTTCTTCTTTCCAGGTCGTGTGGTTTCCACAGCACCAAAATCATGGACAAAATCCAGGTCTTCGATCAACTCGATAAAATCCGGTAATTCCAGGGTTAAAAGATCGCGCATGGATACCACACCAACCGGTTTATTGTTCTCATCCACGACCGGCAGGATGCCAATATGCCTTTTAACCATCATCTGCGCAGCATCTCCGATGGTCGTATCAAATGGGATGAATACCACATTCCGCTTCATGCAGGTTTCGATTTTCATTCTGTCCTCATTCTTCGTGTTTATTTTTCGAGCAGTGACAACTGGTTTTTACGACGATCAATTGGATTGATCTGCAGTTGTATATGGAACCGGTTAAGTCGTGGAGTTGTTAAGATCTATGGGTTGACCCGCGAATATGCAATTCGGGGATGATCTTATCAACATCCGCTTCCTGTGTGTGCCCGGCCAGGGTTTTCAATAACATGCGGACCAGCCTGCATGCCATATTATAGAGTGGAATATCCAGCGTGGTCAATGGCGGTTCTGTGTGTTGCGATTCCAGCGTACCATCGAAACCCACGATCCCAATCTCTGAACCGATCGACAAACCCTTTTCATGGGCAGCATGTAATGCACCAAAAGCAGTCTCGTCATCAATGCACAGAATCGCATCCGGCCGTGGAGTTATATCCAGCAACTCCTTTGCCGCCTGGTAACCACCCATGCTGGTTAAATCCGCGCTGATGATGAACGCCGGATCGATCAAAAGATCCAATTCTCCCGCAGCCTTGCGAATCCAGCCAAGCCGGTTCTGATGATTAACCAGCTCTACAGGGCCACCGATAAAAGCGATATGATGATACCCATTGTCGACCAGGTGCCTCAGCAGTTCAAAATAAGCATGTTCGCCATCCACCTGAACACAGGGATAGATGGCACGACCGTTCGATCGTTCCAGCGTGGCAAAAGGGACATTCTGCTCAATGAGATATTGCACCCGCCAATCCTGCACGTTGAGTCTGGTAACGATCAACCCATCCACCTTGTTACCACCTACCCAGCGTTGATAGAGTTCCCTTTCATCCACATGTGTGGTTGCATTGGCCACCAGGAAATCATACCCCCGCATCGTCAACTCATCACCCAACCCGGCGATGAATTCCATGAAGAAGGGTTCGGCGATGCGTTTCGCCGAAGCTGGCATGATGAACCCGATCGTCTCCGCCTTGCGGCGGCGTAACTGGCGGGCAGCCCGGTTGGGGATGTACCCCATCTCATGTGCCGTGCGGATGACTTCTTTTTGAGTTTCCGACGCAACATCGTCATATCCATCCAGGGCACGGGAAACCGTGGTGATGGACAGATGCAGGCGCTTGGCGACGTCACGAATGGTTACCGGCATGGTTTATCCAAAACGTTTTGGAGATTATAGCACAACTGGCATGTGAAGGATGAAGGATGGCTCGAAAATCAAGCGCTGCCGGTCTCATGATATAATGCGGCGATCAATTCAGGAGCACCCGGAATGCATAATCGCCTGTAACCATCCACCATCCTAACAGGGTACGACCCGCCATAACATTCAGCCGGGAGCGTCAGCCCCGGTTTTTTTTACCCAGACAGGTGTTCCATGCTTACAGCGCATCACATAACCAAATCATACGGCATACAACCGATTTTGGAAGACATCTCGATCAGCATCAGTGATAACGACCGCATCGGGCTGATTGGACCCAACGGCTGCGGCAAGACCACCCTGTTACGCATCCTGGCTGGAGAGGACAAGCCGGATGCCGGAACGGTTACGCACACCCGCCCCGGTCTGCGCGTCGGGTATATGCAGCAGGGGCTCGCATTATCAGACGACCTGACCATTGCCACCTTGCTTGACATTCCAGCCGAAAATGATGACGCATCGGAAGATGAGGTCGCCACCCTGGCGGTCGAACTTTCCAGGAACCCGGATGACGCACAACTGCAGGCGCGCTATGATGCCGCCCTCATCCGTCTATCCAGCAGTCAGGTCCAGCCGGAATCCATTCTGGCACCCCTGGGATTGACCGGATTATCATACGACACACCCGTCAGGCATCTGAGCGGCGGTCAAAAAACGCGCCTTTCGCTTGCGAAGATCCTGCTGGCTGACCCGCATCTGTTATTGCTGGATGAGCCCACCAACCACCTCGACATTGCCATGCTCGAATGGCTGGAGGGCTGGCTTCAGGCTTTCAACGGGGCAGTATTGATCGTTTCGCACGACCGCGCATTACTGGACAATAGTACGCGCAGCATCCTGGAGCTGGATCCCAGCACCCATGCCATCCGAGCCTACCCCGGTAATTACACCGATTATGTCGAGCAGAAACTGAGCGAGCGCGAGCACCAGGCACACGCCTGGCAGGACCAGCAGGAGGAGATCGCCCAATTGAAAGCAGCCGCCGCTCATCTGAGGGGGTTGACCAGGTTCAAGAAAGGCGGCAAGGCGGATTCCGGTGACAAGTTCGCCAGGGGATTCTTCATGGGCCGCGCCACCAAAGGCGTGGCCGGGCGTGCCAAGCATATCGAAGCACGTATTGAGAAACTGCTTAACGAGCAAAAAGTGGAGCGCCCAAAACCCTCCTGGCAATTGAAGCTGGACTTCGGCGCGCCCGAGCACCTGAGCCGGGATGTGGTCATCGCCAAAAATTTGTCAATCGGCTATACGAAAGACCGTGCCCTGCTGACCGGCCTGAACCTGCACGTGCGGGCCGGTCAGCGCATTGCCCTGACCGGTGAGAACGGCTCGGGCAAGACCAGCCTGATCCGCACCATCATGGGGGCGATCCCGCCGCTGGATGGCGACCTTAGGGTGGGTGAAAAGGTGCGTCCGGGCTGCATGGCGCAGGAACAGGAACTGCTCGATCCCAAACTGAGCGGGTTGGCGACCATCCAGAAGGAGGCACCCTTCAACGAGACTGAAGCGCGCCACTTCCTGCACTTCTTCCTGTTCAGTGGGGATGATCCATTGAGACCCAGCGGCAGTTATTCCTACGGCGAACGGGCGCGTTTGATGCTGGCGCTGCTGGTCGCGGGGGGCTGCACCTTCCTGGTGCTGGATGAACCCATCAACCACCTCGACATCCCTTCGCGGGCGCGTTTCGAGCAGGCCTTGGGTAATTTCAAGGGCGCCGTCCTGGCAGTCGTGCATGACCGCTGGTTCATCCAAAATTTCGCCGAAGAGGTATGGGTGATCGAAAATAGAGAATTGCGCAAGTATTAAGCTCCCGATGACAGGCAGCCTATGCATCTCGACAGGATGGGTTATTGCCTGTTGCCTTTCATGGGTTTTTAACTGTCCGGGTTTTTCACAAACAGAAGAAGCATTATCCATTTCACAATGCGTGTCGGTATCGCCGATTGTCTGAAAATTGAAAAGCAAAACCCGCCATGCTATAATTTACCCGCCCTCCTTTCTTCTCCATGATCCTGTTCGTTGAAACAGAGTCAAGCACCATGCTGCAGGAAAATTTCAATTCCACATCCGGAATCAGGAGGAGAATTGCTCGATCGAGTAAATACATACCACTATATATTAGTAATCTTAATTCATTCTCTTGCTCTTCAATAAGGGTAAATCCATCTGTGTTATTTTTTGTATGGATCAAGGATGTGTGGTGAATAACCATGATGAACTTAACTGATAAACATAAATACCAGCTGCTCTTGGAAATATCACAAAAGGTGCGTGACACGCTTGATCTCGATGAAACCATGAACCACCTGTTGGATACCGTTAAAACTGTTGTGGATTATGACGCGGCGGGTATCTTCATCCTTAACCAGGACCTGGTCCATAAAAGGCATGAACAGCCCAAAGGGAAGATCGCCGGCATTGCCCACCGGGGTTATGATCATATCCAAAACGGACAGGATGACATGCTCAGATTTGGGAAAGGGATTACCGGGCATGTGATTTCCACCAACACCAGTATGATTGTTCCAGACACCCGGCTGGATGAGCGTTATGTCAAAGCCCGCAGTCAAACCCTCTCTGAAATAGCCGTACCAATTTTACGCAACAAGCGGGCGATCGGCGCTTTGAATCTTGAAAGCAACCAATTGTCCGCCTATGATGAGAGCGACCTGGAGGTGCTCCAGTTTATTGCTGACGCAGCTGCCATTTCAATCGAAAAAGCCATGCTTCACCAGCAGTTGCTCGAAAAGGGACTTTTAGATAAACAACTTCAGATTGCAAGGGATATGCAATCACAATTATTCCCGGATAAGTCACCCCATATTCCCGGCTATGACATCGCCGGCATCTGCTTGCCGGCCGAAGAAATAGGCGGAGATTACTTTGATTATATTAAACTGCCCCGCCGGGAATTGGGTGTGGCAGTAGCGGATATCTCCGGGAATGGCATTGCTTCTGCCCTGATGATGACCGCTTTCCGTGGATTGCTTCGAATGCATACCCGCGGCAGACTTGGATCTGTAAAAATAGCCCAGGCGATCAACCGCTTATTACCTGAATTTTCAGGCTACAGTCATTTTGTGGCCTTAGCCTATGTTGTCCTTGCTCCTGACAATAATGTGTTCACATATACCTGTTGTGGTCAACAACCACCATTGCTGCTGCACGCCGATGGAAGTGTGGAGAACCTGGAAGAGCATGGCCCAGCTCTGGGTATTTTGAATGATGTGAATTTCACGAATGAAAAGAAATCCATGTCCACCGGTGACATCCTGTTACTATATACCGATGGTGTGGTGGAATTGACGGATCTGGCGGGTATGGAATATGGAATGCAAAGATTGGTATCTGTGGTGAATCAAGCCCGGGATATTCCCTCTGCAAAGTTGATTCAAAAGGTCACCCAGGCTACCCAGCATTTCTCCGGGACACCCAATTACCAGGACGACTTTACGCTCGTCATCATCAAGCGAATATAAGTACATCCCACCAAACAATGATCGCGACAACATAATCGGCCAACTACAGGTTGGCTCGGCAGATCATGGCCTATACAGAAACTCGCGTTTTCGGGCCATAACCAGTCGCAGGTTTATCCACCACATCGCAGAGGCTGTGCAGGGCATCCCAAAATGCCGCCTGACATGTTGAATGAAGCAGGCCTGCGTAACATTGTGGGCATTATCGCTTTCCTGGCCCCAGCCATGCGGCAAGCTGAAAGTCCAGGGGTCATCCGCAAGATTCTTTTGCAGGAAACCCAGGACTTGTGCCTGATGTTGCTTCGTTCGACCTGCGGAGCTCTTTCAAGTATCAACCGGATTTCTTTGGAACTGGAAATGCACGGGCATAGGCCGTGATGATCGCATCCCACTGCTGATCGGATTCCGCATCGATCGTGCGGCGGGAGGCATCTGCATCGAACCAGGCAATGACCCGCTTCACACCTTCAGACCAGGGGACCTGGCAGTCGAATTCCGGAACGAAGCGCTTGATCTTGCTGTTATCGAACACCACGCTGTTACTCTTGTCGCCGATCAGTGAACCGGTGTATTCCGCATCCCAGGCAGCCAGCCAGTCGGATGGGATGTGAACGATATTGGGAGTCACGCGCAATGCGGAGTATACCTGGGTATATAACTGGTTCCAGGTCAGCACTTCACCAGATGTGATATGGAAAACCTCGCCAAGCGTATCGGGGCGGCCAAAGAGACCCAGAAAGCCCACTGCAAAATCACCGTTCCAGGTGCAGACCCACAGCGAGGTACCGTCACCAGGCACGATGACCGGTTTGCCGGCCCGCATGCGGGCGATGATCGTGTAGGGGTGTTGCCAGCTGTTGGTGCACAGGGTCAGGTTGGAGGGGCCGTAGGTCAGCGACGGGCGCACGATGGTGACCGGGAAACCATCCCGGTGAAAAGCCTCCATCAGGCGGGTTTCGCAGGCGATCTTGTCGCGCGAGTACTGCCAGTAGGGATTCTCCAGCGGTGTTTCCTCGCTGATCATGTAATGCACAAGCGGCTTTTGGTAAGCACTGGCTGAACTGATGAAAATGAACTGCCCGGTCTTGCCGGTAAACAGGGTCAGATCCCGCTCGATATCCTGCGGCGTGTAGGCGATCCAATCCACCACCACGTCAAAGTCCCGCTCCGCCAGCAATGCTGCCAGCCCGGCCGGGTTGGCATGAACATCCGCGGTCAGAAGTTCGGCAGCGGCCGGCGGGGGGTACCTGCGCGATTGCGCACGATTCAGGATGGTAAGCTGTATGCCGCGCTGTACGGCCAGCTCAGAACAGGCTGAACTGATCAAACCCGTGCCACCGATGAAGAGGACTTTCATATTGATCTCCAGAATTAATCTTAAGCCATACCTGTCAGTACGCCCAGCGCCTCCCGGTTATCCGGCTCATCGATCATCAATTTACCATAGAAGACGTAGCGGATCTTGCCGGCTTTATCCACCAGGAACACGCTGGGTGTACCCAGTGAGAAGAACTGCTTGATCTGCAGGTATTGCCCGGCCACTTTTGCGCCCTTATCGGTCAGGATCGGGTAAGGGGTTGGATTGGACTTCAAATATCGTTCGATCATGCGTGGGCCATTGGGGACCATCACCAGGATTTCAGTGTTCAAGTCCTTGAATTTTGAGTAGTCCTGGCGCAACTGCGCCATATGATTGGTGCAATGTAGTCAGGCAAAGCCAATGTTGAACACCAGCAGCACGTTTTGATTCCGGTATCGATCAGACAGGGTATGCAGGATACCCAGGTGATCGGGCAGTGAAAAATCAGGGGCAGGATCACCCACGGATAAACGGTTCATGAGGACCTCCAATGAATGCAATTATAATGCCTGGCTGAAGTCGATCACCAACCCGCATGCCTGTCAATATACCAGGGCTTTCATAAATGATGTTTGATAAAGATACAGGTCAACTGCGCGAATGATGCATATGGTCATTAAGGAAGGTAAGCCCTCAGCCGGGTTTGAGATCATTTGTCGCTTTTCATGCGCCCGGTCGTAATCTCAAGAGCCCTTTTCCAGGCACCCGCTTCTTTCCCCATGCCCTCATCAACGAAACGGTAATCACTCTTTCGGATGATTTCTGCCAGGTCCTTGTGTACCACGTTCAACTTATCCAGATGGATGGCAATGAGCTTTTTACATATGGTTGGATCTTTGACTTCCTGAAATACCCGCGCCAGGTGGGGGAAGCAAAGGCCTTCCGAATTGCCAATCGCATCCAGCATTTTTTGAAGGCTGCCCTTCTCGATGATTGACGAAATGATGATGGCAAGCATTTTCTCCTGGTTCTGGCAAACCGGGCAGCGCACTTTTGGTGATAGTGTGAAGGCCGCTCGATCCATCAAGGTGATCAATTTGTAAGGGATTATCCCACGCAGCTTCTTCCAGCGCCTGGTTGGAGCCTTGATTTCCCGATTCAACTGCTTGATGGTGGTATTGATCACATCCTTGTATATGATGGCAAATCCCAACCGATCGCCCAACTTCTGGTTGGCTGCCAACCAGCCATGCTCTGGACAGAATCCCATGCTCAGGCGCAGTGTCTTGCGCAAACCAGGGTCATTGACACTTTCGTAGAACAGATGCTCCAGATAGCTTTTAACATATCTGTTCTCCAGGCGGCAGACCGGACAGCCGGGTTCCTTGCAGGCTTCCAACAGGTCATAAGCAGAAAAATTCAGCATGCGTGGTTTCCCTCTTCACTCTATTATACTGACAAACCAGCAGGATTATAATTAGTATGATTATTCAGTACTCAATGGTTCAACGGTCTTCTGACCCATAGATGGAGGGAAGAAATGACAGACGACGTTTTTATTGATCTGGCAGCAGCGCTGGACCGGTTGCCAAACGGTTTCCCCCAAACACCATCCAGGGTGGAAATCCGCATTCTGAAGAAAATCTTCTCACCCGAAGAAGCCGCTCTGGCCGGCCAACTGACCGGCAAGTATGAAACGATCAAAGAGATCGCAACACGCGCGGGTTTGAATGAAGGGGATATCAACCGTGCGCTGCTCAGCATGGCCCAGCGCGGTTTACTATGGGCCGAAAGACAGGATGGGCGCATCCGCTTCAGGCTGGCGCCCTTTGTGGTTGGCATCTATGAGGCGCAACTGCATATCCTTGACCATGAACTGGCTCACCTGGTCGAGGATTACTTTCTTGAAGGTGGTGTTAAAGGGTTAATGACTCCCCAGCCATCCCTGCACCGGGTTGTGCCGGCTCAGAAGGCTGTAAAAACCGAGTGGATCCTGCCCTATGACGACATCCGCAGCATCATACTCGAGTCGAAGACTTTCAATGTGCGGGACTGCATCTGCCGGGTGCAGAAGGACCAGATCGGGGAAACCTGCCGCTTCCCGGTGCACACCTGCCTGAATTTTTCCCATACCGAGCGCCCACCCTCCGCTGGTGATGTCAGCCAATCAGAAGCGCTGGAATTGCTCGATCAGTGTGAGGAGATCGGCCTGGTGCATACGGTCAATAACGTGGCAAAAGGCGTGTTCTACGTCTGCAACTGCTGCGGATGCTGCTGTGGGATACTGAGGGGTATCACCGAGTTTGGCATCGAGAATTCTGTGGCACGTGCCAATTATTACGCCATCATTAATCCGGAAGCCTGCACAGGTTGTGGAACCTGTATCGAGCGCTGCCAGGTCAGTGCGATATCCGACGACAACGGTGTTTCGGTCATTGACCTGAAACGCTGCATCGGCTGCGGGTTATGTGTTACCGGCTGCCCCAGCCAGGCAGTGCACCTCGAACGCAAGCCTGAGGCTGAGACCATCCACCCGCCCGAAAATTTTTCTGAATGGGAGAAAATGCGTCTGCAGGAACGTGGATGGATTCAGTAGATAAAACCTCACATTAAACACGAAGCCCGGTCGATGAGCTTGATCTTTCGTTTATATCCGGGTGGGACTTATTTCTGGAATTGAATGGTTTCCGGGCGTGTGGGCCAGCCTGAGTGTACGCGCTGCAAGGTCTCCTCCCACGAACGCAAGCCGCTGAGCGCATCAACCGCTTCCACGCAGCAGGCACCCACCGCCAGGGCAGCCTTTAGTGCGTCTTCCGCTGGGAGCCCACGCAGGAGGGCTGCCAGGAAACCCGCTACGGTCACATCCCCCGCCCCGGTCGTACCGACCGTTTCCACCTGGAAGCACGGCAACCGGGCTTCAAAATCCGCCCAGGCTGCCAGGTCCTGCGGAGCTGCCAACCCCAGGTGACCGAGACCTGCGAGCTCAGACGTGTGAAGGTACAATCCATGGTTGCCCAGCTTGAGTAACACCATTTTTGCGCCCATGCTTAGCAACTCCGCACTTATCTCGTTCAGCAGGCTTGCAGATATCCGGTATTCGGTCACACCTCGCAGCATGAAGGTGATCTCATCCAGGCTGGGGACGAACAGGTCCACAGACGGCAGCACATTGCGAAGAATGCCCGGCCAATCCATCCGTCCGGCCGGGGAACCCGGGTCGGGATAGGCCATATCGAGTGAAGTGGTCAGACCTTGTGATTTAACCCACTGGAACAGCTCTGCCAGTTCGCCTCCCTCCTGAAAAATCATATTGGCCATCAGCGGCGGGTACCCGAAATGGAACAGGCGGGCTCCCTGCAGGTGCTCAGCGCGCACATCCTGCGCGCAGAATTCATCATTCGCACCGGGGTGATGCAGGAAGCGCCGGTCACTGCCGGGCGGGCTGATCACGATGGAATAGGAGGTGCTCGATCCGGGGGTGCTGGCAATGCCCTGGGTCAGTTCCACGCCATGGGCTGCGATCGCCCCGCGCAGGACGCGGCCGAAGGGATCGTCACCCGTGCGCGCGATCAGGCGCGTCTGGATCCCAAGTCGATTCAGCGCCAGGCCGGTGTTGGAAACGACTCCACCAGGTGTCAGACCGGCAGGCCCGGCCTGCACCAGCCTGCCCGGTTGAAAGAGATGCTCAAACTGCCCGGGGGCTATCGCCGTCAGATCGGGCAGTATATCCAGGCAGATGTGACCTGCGACGATTGCATCGACCTTTGTGTTTGTTGTCAAACCTTCATCTCCTGAAAGCTAAGGAACCGGCGCAATCAGGCTCGAAGCCGGGATCGATACAAGCCGGCTGTTGCGCTCTCCGCTGATTCCATTCCAATAAAATTTCTCGATGGAAACGGGCGTATTGCCCAGGTAATTAAACAGCGTTATGGTAGTTTCACCAATACTTCCCCGCTCAATATTCAACACCAGCTCACCGGCCGGATCCAGGCCACTGAGCAACAGGTCCCAGGTCATCTCCACCTGCAATCCACCTTCAGCATTCGCCAGCGGCTGCAGCAATGCCAGACGATCGCCGAGCTCCATACCGGCAAAGTCAATGCCAGAACTGGCCGAAACCAGTTCCGGCCGGAGCCATTTGCCACCACTCGCGATATTGAGAGTGGTCCAATCAGAGGTGGTGGTGACCTGGATGCGCATCCGGCTGGTCTGTGGCCAGGTGCTCCCCAGGAAGGTGTCGACCCACTGGCGTGTCAGGGTCAGGTAGCCATCCGGCGGCAGGCTTTCGAAGTCAGCATACGAATGTCCGTGCCCGTCATCCACCCCAACCGCGAGCGGCTCGATGATCGAACCTTCATGCCACTCATTGAAGGAGGTTATGCTGACCATGGCCGGTTCCACAGCGGTGCCCAGGGCAGCGTTCCACTGGTCTGCGTAGGTCACCCCATCCAGGCGCGGTACGAAATCGGTGGATGGGTATCCGATGCGGACTGCAGAAAAACCGGGGATGACACTGGGGATGTATAACGCATCCGGTGGCAGGCTGGCAGCCCAGGAAAATACGCCGCTCTCATCCAGTTGAAGCGTTGCATAGTTATAGAGACCGTCGAAATGACCCCCGGTGATCCAGCCGCCCTCCTGGGTATTCGCGATGATCAACCCGCCCTGCGGCAAGGCGTGAATGGCATCCATCGCTGCCTGCCAGTATTCCGCCCCCACCGGACTGCTGTTGTTATCTGCAAAACCAATGTTCCACACAAAGAACATCGGCTTGGGCTGGTTCCCCGGGTTATAACGGCTGGTTGCCGTGGAGTGGAAAAAAGCCGGATCGGATCCATACCACTCATAAAGATATTCTATATCTCCCACGAGCCCTGACGCAGAGCGACCATCATACGGCTCGATGTGGAAGGTGACCTTGATCCCATAATGTTGTGCCATTTGCAGGATCAGTGGGACCGGTTTCTCTTCACGGCACCCCCTTCCCCACCAGGAGAGAACGATCACACCGACACCCGCCTGTCGCAGCCAGGCCATATGCTGGGCAACTACTGCCGGGTCGTTCGAAGAGTATGCTCCCAAAGCCGGGAAGTAATCGCTGGGGATATCCTGAGGTGGTTGAAAGCCACCATCATCCCAATGAATCCATTTGTAATCCGTGGCCGGATTCCCATACCAGGGATAATAAAAGGCAGCCACCTGGTAGGATGGATCCGGTCCTTCCACAGGCGGCAGGGGGATAGAGGTAACCGTGTTGGCGGCAGTTAATGGCGTGGGGGCCTGATAGGTTGAAAGATTGCAGGCGGTCAGAAGCAGGATAATTATGATTATTAAAGCTTTCCGCATGGCTTCTCTTTCTGGCGTCAGGCAACTCATGTCAGAATACCGGTAAAGCAGTCAATCTACCGGCAGACAGAAGATCTCAACTTAAAGAGATTGATGTTTTTCAGCGATCAGCCCAGCCAGGTCGTCCAGCGCTTTAAGATCCGCCTCACCGGGCAATCCCTTGGCGAGGACCGGCGGCAGGGCTTCAGCCTTCAAGCCCGAGAGCATCTCGGTCAGCATCTCGACCGAACGACCGCCCCATCCGTAAGAGCCGATCACCGATATGAATTTCAGACGCGGTTTGAGCAAGTTTACCAGGTAGGCGATATTGGCCGCAGCCGGGTGCGGCCCACCCAGGGTGGTGGGTGTGCCCAGCACCAGCGTGGCGGCATCCACCAACTCCTCAGCGATGTCACCAGTATCTGCGTGAAGCAGTTCGAATGGCAGGGCAGCCACTCCGCGCGCCGCCAGGCATTCTGCGAAGTGCGTGACCATCTTCAGGGTGCTGCCGTGCATCGTGATGAAGGGCAGCACGACAGCGTTGCGCAGCGGTCCGCTCATCCAGTCACGATAGGCATTCAGGATGAACTCCGGCCGGTCGTAGATCGGTCCGTGACTGGTGGCGATCATGGCCGCATCCAAGCCCTGCAGTTTTTCCAAATTCTTCTGGGCCATATTGCGCAGCGGCATCATGATCTCTGCATAGTAGCGTTTGGCTGCCCGGTATACACGCGCTTCATTGGCCGAGGCGAACAGGTCGGGTGTGGCCAGATGCGCGCCAAAGAAGTCGGTGGTGAAGAGCAGCCGGTCCTGCTCCAGGAAGACGGCCAGCGTATCCGGCCAGTGCACCCATGGGATGTGGATGAAACGCAGGGTTTTATCCCCCAGGGAAAGGGTCTCGCCATCCTGCACGGCCTGGATCCTGTCTGCCGGGATGGGCAGAAGTGTGGACAGGAACTCCTTGCCCTTCGGGCTGGCCATCAGCTGCGCAGCGGGGTATTTTTCCAGTACGGCCGGCAGACCGCCCGAGTGATCCTGCTCAGCATGCAGGGAGAGGATAAAATCGATCTTTTTTACACCTTCCAGTCGGGCCATGAGAACATCCACCAGGTATGGTTCAGTGGCGTCCACCAGGACGGTCTTTTCGCTGCCGCGGATCAGGTAGGCGTTATAACTCGTGTGTTCGGGGAGCGGCATGAAGGCATCGAAGTATTGGCGCTCCCAATCGACTGTGCCAACCCAGTCGACACCGGGAATGATGGGTCTGCTATTCATGGTATCTCTCCTTCAATTGATATACTCATATTTGCGGATTATAGCACGCCAGGGAAGTGGTCAAACTTTCTTTTCTGATTTGATATCTTCTTAAATCGGATCAATATGCCGTTTGTTCCGTGCGGGAAATGATCTCGTCCTGCAAAGCTTCACCCAGATCACAGAAATAATCGGAATACCCTGCCACGCGTACGATCAAGTCACGATGCTGTTCGGGATGTAATTTTGCCGCCTGCAGGGTATCCGCATCCACCACATTGAATTGGATGTGATGCCCATCCAGCTTGAAATATGTACGCACCAGCTGAACCAGACTCATCAATCCAGCCTCATCTTTCAACAATTCAGGGTTCAATTTTTGGTTGAGGAGTGTGCCCCCGGTACGGGCATGATCCATTTTAGCAGCGGAGCGCAATACTGCCGTCGGTCCGCAGCGGTCTGCCCCCTGCACCGGCGAGATTCCCTCGCTGAGCGGGGTGAACGCGTGACGACCATCGGGGGTGGCACCGGTAACCGAGCCAAAGTAGATATGCACAGTGGTTGGGAGCATGTTGATATGATAGGTGCCATTCTTGGTGTTTTTCCGCCCATCCACCGCATTGAAATACGCATCGAAAATGCGCACCATCACCTGATCGGCTGTATCATCATCGTTACCATACCTGGGTGTGCGATTGATCAGTCTTTGACGCAGGCTTTCACTGCCCGAAAAATCAACCTGCAGTATCTCGATCATTTTCGCGAGACTGAGTTTTTTCTCTTGGTAAACGTGATGGTTGATTGCTGTCATGGCATCGGTGACTGTACCGATACCCACTCCCTGGATATAACTCGTGTTATAGCGTGCACCACCATCGTGGTAATCCTTGCCCCGCGTGATGCAATCATCGATCAACAATGAAAGGAAAGGTGCAGGCATGAAATTCGCATAAAGACGCTCGATCACATTGCTGCCACAGACCTTCACATCGACGAAATAATTCATTTGCTTCTCAAAAGCAGCAAACAACTCGTCAAAGGATGTGAATCCAGCCGGGTCACCGGTTGATATGCCTATTTTCTTACCGGTACAAGGATCAACACCGTTGTGGAGGGTTATTTCAAGCACCTTGGGCAGGTTGAAATAGCCCGTGAGGTTGTAGTTTTCTTTTCCAAATGCCCCCACTTCCACACAACCGCTGGAACCGCCCTGGCGGGCATCATCCAACTCCTTTCCCTGGCGCACCAGTTCCTGCACGATCAGGTCCGTGTTGAAAATGGATGGCTGTCCGAAGCCGGTCCGAATGATCCTGGCAGCTTCTTTAATTAAGCGGTCAGGATTCTTTTTACTGACCTGAATGGATGAGCTGGGCTGCAATAAGCGCATGTCTTCAACCACATCCAGCAGCATAAAGGTTAGATCGGAGACAGCATCCGATCCATCGGGCATGACACCGCCCAGGTTAATCTGGGCGAAATCGGTATAGGTTCCACTTTCAGCCGCGGTAACACCCACCTTGGGTGGTGCAGGCTGGTTGTTGAACTTGATCCAAAAACACTGCAGCAATTCTTCAGCAGCTTCACGGGTCAATGTACCGGCGGCAGTCTCCCGTTGATAGAAAGGTAAGAGGTGCTGGTCAAGGTGCCCGGGGCTGAATGAATCCCAGGTATTCAATTCGATGGTAACACCCAGGTGCACGAACCAGTAATACTGCAGCGCCTCCCGGAAAGTGGTTGGGGCATTCGCCGGGACCTGCTTGCAGGTCAGCGCTATTTCCTGAAGCTCCGCTTGACGGGCAGGATCAACTTCAGATACCGATAGACTGGCAGCCAGATCAGAATATCGTTCTGCCAGGCGCAGCAGGGCGCGTGCACTGATCTCCATGGCCTTTAACTCTTCCCTGCGGGTGTATGCCTCTGGATCGTTCAAAAAATCAAGGGAAGCCAGTGCATTCTGGATGTCGTTAATGAAATCCATCATGCCCTTATGGTAGATCTTGCCATCCAATACGGTATGACCGGGGGCGCGTTGTTCCATGAACTCAGTGAAGATCCCGGCGTTGTATGCAGCCAGCCACTCGGGCGTCATCTCTGAAAAGATCCGTTCACGCATGCTTTTCCCCTTCCAGAAGGGGATGATTTCTTTTTGATATTCCGCCCGGGTGGCAGCGTCAACAGCAAATGGGATCTTCGGGCGGCTATCCAGCAGATCCAGATCAGCGAGGCTATGACAACAGAGTTCCGGGTATGTCGGGGTGGCTTTCGGAAATGGGCCTTTTTCTCCAACGATCAATTCACCGGGCTGGATGGAGATCATCTTGTGATCCATCAGATAGTAGAACGAACGTGCCCGCATGACGGGCGCAGAGATCAACTCGTCACAGGCTTTATAGAAATCGGTCATCAGGCGGGCCCGTTCGCTTGAAAGAGAAGGGACGGCTTCCAGACTTTGCTTGCGCAAATGATATACACGGTCGGTTATGGTCAAGGATCACCCTCCAATCCTGGTCTCAAGTTGATAACGCTCAAAAATCTGGACCCCGTCTGCGAGCTTGACCGCAAATTCATCGCTACCACGGGGAATATTGGGTGAAATGGAATAATCCAAACCCAGACGCGTGTATTTCAGACGGGCTGTGTCATGGTACGGCAGCAGGTCAACCCGCTGAACATTCGTCATTGACTTTACGAATTCAGCAATTGCACGCAGGTTGTTCTCGTTGTCTGTGATTTCGTGAATGATTGGAATACGCAGGATAATCTGGTGCCCGGAATCAGCCAACCGCTGGAGGTTTTCCAGGATTTGTAGGTTGGAAACCCCGGTATATTGATTGTGCAGTCCATCATCCATCAGTTTGATATCATAGAGAAAAAGATCCACATCCGCCCGCAGGTTATTCAGTGTTTCCCAGGAGCAAAAACCACTGGTATCCAATGCCGTATGGATACCCTCGGCTTTACAGGTGTGTAACAACGCAGCAGCAAAAACAGGCTGCAGCAGAGGCTCTCCACCCGATAAAGTGACACCACCGCCGGATTCCTCATAAAAAGGGATATCGCGGCGAATTTGCGTCATCACCTCTGACACCCTCCAACTGCGACCAATCAACTCGCGCGCCTGTGTGGGGCAGGCTTCGGCACAGCTCCCGCAATGGGAACAGATCTGCAAATCCGTAATGGGAAAATCATTCCGCCAGGTGATGGCACCCTGGGGACAGGCATGCAAACATTCTCCACAATGCATGCAACGTGTTTCACGGAAGATCATCTCGGCTTCGGAACTCTGACTTTCAGGGTTGTGACACCACTGGCAGCTCATCGTACAGCCTTTCAGGAATACGGTGGTGCGTATGCCGGGACCGTCATGAATGGAAAAACGGTGGATATCGAAGACAAGACCTTCAGGATCAGACATATCGGTAAATTGTGTCACAAGATGGCTTTTAAATCAAGAAGGATAAGAAAGAACCTTGTATCAGGATTCAGAATGAATTCGAGATCCCAAGCAGCCGGGTCAGGTAAATATCTATATGTTCAGCCATTATTTGCACAGCAATATCCAGCGATTGATTCAATCTTCAATCATTTAAGGAGCTCCAACCTTGTGTCCGCTGAAACAGATGCCCTGACCACGTTCACCCGGAAACGAATCCGCACGCTCGTCTGACCGGCGCAGAGCAGGGAGTCGTGAAGGTCATCATCCAGCTGTCGCTGTAACCCGGACAGATGCAGACCGTGATGAACCCCAAGGGGGTGGTGTGAAGATAGTGACAAAGACATACAGCAGCACCTGCAGGCAGTTATCCCTGGCCTGTTGCAAATGAAAGACCAAAACAGCCACAAGCATTCAGCCAGCATTCACCAGACTTTGGGATTCAAGTGGTCGCTATGGAAATCTCGAAGATTTCACCGTAATAATACCGCGTGCTTTATACAGGATATATGGCCATTACGGCATTTCCAACCCATGGGTCTCAAGCAGCTTCTGGTCTGATAAAAGCTTCCGGGTCAAACCGTCCGCAACGATCCTGCCTTCATCCATAATGATCATTCGTGGAAACAAGTCACGCACCATGGCCAGGTCATGTGTGGAAACCAGCATCGTCATGGGCAGATCACGCAGGAAATTGATCAACGAACGGCGGGCACGCGGGTCCAAACCAGATGTGGGCTCATCCAGCACCAAAACCTCCGGTTTCATGGAAAGCACAGTGGCGATGGCAATCCTTTTCTTCTCACCTGAAGAGAGGTGATGGGAAACGCGCTGACCGAAACCAGCCATGCGAACAGCATCCAGTGCATAATTCACACGTGACTCAACCTCAGAGGGTGGCAAGCCCTGATAGAGTGGTCCATAAGCCACATCGTCATACACGGTTGGAGAAAACAACTGATCGTCCGGGTTCTGGAATACCAAACCAATAGCCGCGCGAACCCGGCTAACAGTCTTTTCATTGACTTCCATGCCACACACCTTCACTTGCCCCCGTCCAGTCAGGATGCCATTCAGATGCAGGATCAGAGTGGATTTACCCGCCCCGTTTGGTCCCACCAGCGCCACTTTTTCACCCGGGGCGATCTTCAGGGAAACCTCCAGGAGTGCCGGATGACCATCCGGATAGGAAAAGGATAATTGCTGCACTTCGATGGAATGATGCATCATCAACCCCAGAAAATGAGCCCAAAGAACAATAGTGAGATCATCGCAAAAAGCCCGAATCCCAGCATCATCCAGGAAACGGGATTGACAGGCGCCACCGATTGCGCGCGTATTTCGCCATCATAGCCACGCGAGAGCATGGCCATGTAGATCCGGTCTGAACGCTCATAAGCGCGCAGGAACAGATTACCAGTCATCCCTCCTGTTACACACGCCCGCCAGGTCAATTTTCCACCGGCTTTGTATTCTGATTCAGGTGAAATACCTGATCGGGCAGCCCTGGCACGCATCAGGCGCAGTGCTTCATCGACCAGCACAAACAGGTATCGCCACATTAATCCGAATATCGCAACCAGGAGTCGCGGAATGTGAATGAACCGCATGGCTTTCAACAGATCAGGAAAAGACGTACTGACTGCCAAAACGATCGCAGCCTGTATCGAAAGCCATGATTTAAGCGCCACACTGATGAACCTTTCAAAACCTTCGGTATAACCGGTAACGTTCAGGGAACCAATCTGTATTGTAAAAAGAGATGACTCGCCAACGGTAAAGATGACCGGCAAGGCTGCCAGGATGAATGGCAGGGCCAGGGCAGCACGCTTTAAGATCGGCCACACACCCAACTGTGAAATGATTTCCACCGAAAGGATTATTGAATATAACAGTATGTATATAGGCCAGGCAGCAATGGGGGTCAGCGCAGTTGTCAGAATATACGCCAATGCCAGGACAAGTTTGATACGTGGATCCAGGATATGAACAGGGCTGGTGCCTGGATGGTAGGGATCAAGATAATGAATATGCATTAAAGGATAAGGCGGGCAAAAAATGGAAGAAGACAATCATGGTTCCCGTATCCATAGGTTATCCTTTTTTCGTTCGACGCAGTAAAGCGACAGCCAAAGCAACACCGAAAACCAGGAACAGGCCTGCAAAGCCTGCAACGATGGTCGCCATGGCTTCATTGGATATTCCAGGGAAAATATAATCCGGTATAAGGTTGTACACCGGCTCCCTGGCAGCATCCAGAAAACCCTTCTGTTCCGCCACCCATTCCAAGCCATCCGGATGTGCTGAAGCCAAGGGTGACAGCATCACCAGCAATCCAGCGATGATCAACCCGCCCACCCAGACTATCTTGTTTCCTGCGGGGGCTGGCTGGTCCAGGTGCAGGAGATCGCGCCGGGCAGAATACAGGAAGGCGAGTGCTCCTACGGTGAGCAATCCCTCACCAATTCCGATTAAGAAATGAATACCACCCATGGCTGGCACGGCAATATTGGCCGGTGATGTTCCTGAAAGGGCCAACTCCAGCGCACAACCCAGGGAGGCAATCATAACCGAAAACCAGGCAGCCAGGAATCCACCCACGAAAATGCCCCATGTCTTCCCGCGGGAAATGTTCTTAATGCTTGAATATACCAGGTAGGAAACCGAAACACCAATGATCGCCATGTTGAACAGATTGGCTCCAAGTGCCAGCAAACCGCCGTCCTGAAAAATGAGGGCTTGAATACTGACCACACAGGTCATGATGATGATGGCTGCCCACGGACCCATCAGGCTGGTGGCCAGTGCGGCACCCAGCAGATGTCCGGATGTGCCACCGGTGATACTGAAGTTAAGCATCTGGCCGGCGAAAATCGCTGCTGCCAGCACACCCATGAGTGGGACCTGGTGCTCGCCCAGATCGCGACCCACCCGACGCAAGCTAACGGCGATCACAGCAATTGAGATCACCCAGAGTATCAGGGCTACCATTGTTGAGAGAAAACCATCCGGAATATGCATTCGAGCAACTGAAAAAAACATGTGTACCTCTTTTATTTGGATATGGAATTACATTTCGGGCATAACCCTAAAAAAGTAAGGTGGCTGGCAATCAACTGATAGCCAGTCTCCCTTTCAATCAGGCTGATCGCAGGTTCCAGCAGTTGGGATGCAATTTCCAACTGATCACCACAGGAACGACAAATGATATGGTGATGAGAATCTCCAGACAACTCATAGGTCATATGGCCATTCCCACGGGTGGCGATCGAAACGATACCGTTCGAGTATAAAAAATCCAGCGTGCGATACACTGTGGGCTCGCTGATACCTGTCTCATGAACACGGTCATAGATCTGCAGTGGAGAGAGGTGGCCGCCTTCATGTAAAGCCTGCAGGATGACCAACCGTTGGGGCGTAATACGATAACCACGCGCTCGCAGCTTTTTTGTCAGTTCGGGAATACAGGACATGGGATCACTCCTTATTGCAAATAATAACAATAGTTATTAATTATGGCAAGAGCCACTTCTGGAAAACACCCTGGTTAAGTATCATGGGGGTGCAAAACACGATATGACCTTTGATGTTAACCTTGTCCGCCTTGCGATCCGATCAGTCCATGACCAGACTCGATTGAATCATACGGACAAGATTCGTTGTGCAATAGACCAAAAAATATCGGTAACTCAACCTTGTTTAAAGAGATCCGCTGTAAATATCACCCCACCATGATCTTCCCATCATCCACCCGCACCGGATTGCAGGTACAAATCAACAAGATTGACCGTATAATACAATCAATAATCACAACAGGCTTCTGCCATGCTTTCGAAACGCAGGTTCCTCATTCTGATCTTCCTCCTCTTAATACTTGGCATCCTCTTCATAGTATTCCACAAACCCACCACCACTCCCATACCCACCCGGACCCCCGAGGAAGATCCCTACCAGCAAGCAAGGCTGGAAATGGTCCAAACTGCCATCCTGGCAGCCGGGATCTCCGATGCGGATGTCCTGCGTGCGATGCAAACAGTAGAGCGGCACAGGTTTGTCCCACCCGATTATCTCGACCAGGCTTATGCGAACCATCCCCTTCCAATCGGTTATGGGCAGACGATCTCCCAGCCATATGTGGTAGCCTGGATGACGGAGCTGTTGGAGTTGAGACCCGGTGGAAAAGTACTGGAGATCGGTACAGGTTCCGGATATCAGGCAGCTGTATTGGCGGAACTGGGATTCGTTGATGTTTACAGCATCGAGATCGTCCCTGCTCTGGCTGAGAATGCCCAGCAGCTCCTGCAGGAACTCGGATATGACCGGGTACAGGTCCGGCAGGGTGACGGATACTACGGCTGGCTTGAGCAGGCTCCCTTCGATGCCATCATCGTAACAGCCGCTCCCGATCACCTGCCGGCCCCGCTGGTCACGCAGCTGGCCGAGGGCGGCCGGCTGGTGATTCCGATCGGGCCAACCGGCTGGTATCAATCGCTCTGGAAATTCGTGAAGAAAAATGGCGAGCTGGTTGCTTATAACATGGGGGGGGTTAGTTTTGTCCCATTCACCGGTGAAGGGATCGAGGGCGGCGGTCCCACTTTGGAACAATGACAGCAAACCAGGCGCCGCCATAGCACAGTGCGCCAATCCAAAATACCCAATTGAAGCCGAAATTGAGTGCCAGCAGGGCTGCCAGGATGGAGGCTACCACGGAACTGGCCCCGTTGGCCGCCCAGATCCACGGTATCCGGAATGCACCTGCGCCTTTTCCGATTGATAATTGTATTCCGGGACAAGCCCTCTTTTCCATCATCCAGCGGATGCCAGCCGGGAAAGGAATCCCCATCATAAAACCGAGTGGCGCCAGCGCAATGCCCGTCAGGACCAACCTGAATTCGAACGGCAGTCCCAGGGTTCGCTCGAACAGCATGGGCAGGAACAGCGGTATACCAAGTAACAACAGGCACAGCCAACCCAGTACATGTGGATGGGATAGCCGTCTTGACCAGGCACTGCCCAGCGCCGAGAACAACAGCAGGGTGAATAACACACTGGCCATTGCATAAGCCGGTTCGCCCAGGTACAGGATGAAACTCTGGAACAGGGGGATC
The DNA here is from genome assembly GCA_016936755.1 of Anaerolineaceae bacterium. Classification (GTDB taxonomy): domain Bacteria; phylum Chloroflexota; class Anaerolineae; order Anaerolineales; family Anaerolineaceae; genus JAFGXF01. The sequence continues at coordinate 25,628 of JAFGXF010000058.1, forward strand.
TCCACCAGCAGGTAGGCCAGACCGATCAAGATAAAATAGGTTAATGGGAGCAGGTTGGAAGGCTGATCAACGCGTTGCGCATCCGTGGATCTGCGGAAGGCCAGAGGTAAAAGGATCAGGCTGCCCGCCAGGAGGAGTGCAAAGAAGAACAAAGCCAGGATGATGAAGTAACCCGCCCCACCAAAAGGCTGCCAGGTGCGACCCAGCTCAGCCAGAATATCTTCAGCCTGGGACCATTTGAAGAAATGGCCAAAAAATGGGTGATCATCAGTCGGTGGGGTGATATCGTAGGGGTATTCAGCATAAAAATCCGATCGGGGTGAAGCAGTCAGCAGATCTGTGTAGGTTTGGTAATAGGTCGACTCGGGCAGAATGTTATAGCGATTCGTCTCGTCAGCCTGAATATCCGGAGCATACACCATGTCAAAAGCCCGCCCGGCAGTGAAAGACCGTACAGCCTGCAATTCGTCAGTTGTGAAAACACCATTTCGAACCAGGATGGTCAGGCTGTTATAGCTTCGGAAAGCGACGATCTGCGTTCCTGGATCAGCACCATTTTGCTCGAGTGCGGTTACAGCCAGCGCAAAGGCACGCAGGTCCTCGCTGGGAGGATCCTGCAGCCAGCGGGTCACAACCAGCAGGCCACCTGGGGTCAGGTGCCTGAGCGCATCCTGGAAGGATTCGACCGTGTAGCGATAGTCCTCCCCCAGACTATATGCACCAGAGTGGACCGGGTGATAGGAGGCTGTCAGCGAAAGCACGATCACGTCGAATTGACCGGATGAACGACGCAGGAAACTGCGGTCTGTTTCGATCACGACCAGCACGCGCGGATCATGGTAGACCGCACCCGCAGCTTCCACGATCAGTGGGTTTGCCTCGACCGTTGTGACTCGCGCTGCGCCCAGCGCCAACGCGGTGTGTATATCCAATCCACCGCGCGGCTCGAGAACCAGGGCGCTGGCATCCGGCCGGAGATGATAGGCAATAGCCGACGACAGATATTCCACAAATGCTGTATCAGCATTTGTGGAAAGTATGGGACTCATATCATCTCCATCCACCAACAACCCATTTGTGGTTGGCAGAGGATCCAGATAACGGTAACTCAATCCGGGAATCGAATGGATGCTTGCACTCTGCACCACATCAACGCGTGAGAAAGAATTCCAGCGGCGGAAGATCACCTCCGCCCCCGGCTGCTGTAGTATGTAAGAGATGCTTTTGTAAGGCGATATGTGCAGGTCAAAGCCTGGCAGACCTGAGTACCCGATAAGACGCAGACCCAGGTCAAGGGTGGATACAACCAGAAGGAGAGCCGCAAAGATTACCGGTACAGCATTGAATGTCGTGGAGCGATCCACTTCAGGATCACGCCGCCCCAGACAAGTCAGTGAGGCCAGTGCGGCCAACCCGCTGCAAAAAAGAACCGTACCAACACCGCCCAGAACTGATGGTGCAAGCAGTGCAATGGCACAACCCAGCGCAGAGCCGAGCATGTTGACCGCATAGATCCCCCCGGCAGAGCGGGGATAAACCGCCAACAGCAATCCAACTGCCATGCCGCTGAAAAAGAAAGGGGTCGCCAGCGCGATGTAGTGCAGCGCAAGGATTGCCACCTGCCTGTGATCCCAGGCGATGCTGAAGGTATCGATGGGATATGCATTAGTGAGGAGGTAGGCACCCAGCATGCTCAGGCTGGTCGCTAGTGCCAGGTTGCCAACACTTTTCAGAGGATTTTTCCTGCCGAGATTGGGGAAAAGTGCCAGGGCCGTGCCGCTGGCACCCGACCCAAGAAGGGCAATGCTGACGATCATGAAAGCGAAGTGGTAGAACTGGGCGACGGAGAACAGCCGGGTGAGTGTGATCTCAAAAGCCAGCGGGCCAGCCGAGAGTAAAAAGAGTCCCACCTTGATGGCACCCGGATGTTCAAAGGTTGTTTTATGAATTCCCGGATGAGAAGGAGCGTCTTGCATCTTGGCAAACCTTATCAAACATTGTACACCGATTGGTTGAAGCAACCCGGTATATACATCTGTCGGAAATCATCCCAAGTACATTTTCCAGGGATTTTCCGGGAATGATTTCTGCTGGCATACGAGTCGGGCGAGAGCAACTATGTGGAGGCTAGGCGGGAAAGACAATTCATTGTATACCGGCAAAAAGGAAACTGAGATCATTCACATTCGTATTGGTCGGACCAACAATGATCAGGTCATCAAGCCCTTTAAAATAGTTATATGAGTCGTTATTTGCTAGGTATTTCTCCGCATCCATTCCCAGTGCCATCGCTCTGGAATCTGTCTCTCCTGTAACAATGGCTCCTGCAGAATCGGTTTTCCCATCTTCACCATCCGTGGCAAAAGTAAGTAAAGCGATGGATTTCTGCCCTGATAACTTGTGCACTGCGCCCAATGCCACTTCCAAATTCCTGCCACCAAGGCCATCACCACTGACTGTTACGGTTGTCTCTCCTCCAGCGATACAACATATCGGTGGACGAAAGGTATTCACAGATCTGGTTATTGTGATGAGTTTCTTTGCCAACCATTGACCAGCGCTTGATGCTTCACCTTCAAGAGTGGTGGACACAATTGTCGATTGAAATCCCTCCTGATTAGCCCGGGTCATGGCGGCAAGAGCTGCATCTTTATTGCACCCGATAATTACATGATGGATGTTTTTTTCCTTTGTTTTGATCAATATCCCTTTTTCGGGAATCAGATTATTTACACCCTTCAATAGATATTCTTTTATGGATTGTGGTATAGACTCTGTAATTCCGAATTCTTTTATGATCTTCCACGCGTCATTGTATGTTGTTGGATCAATTGAGGTCGGTCCGGATGCGATATCTTCAAGTTGGTTGCCTATCACATCAGACAAAATGAATGAGTATATTTCTTTTGACTGGCAATAATTTAATAACCCCCCACCCTTGATTCGATCGATGTGCCTCCTTATACAATTAACATCTTTTATGGATGCACCACTTTTTAATAACATGTTTGTGAGTCTCTGAAGATCCAATAAACGAATGGATTCCGGTGGTTGTGTGATCAGTGCTGATCCCCCACCAGATATCAGAAAAACAGTAATGTCCCATTCATTCGAACGAGATAGAATTCTAACAATCCTTTCAGCTGCCAGAACACTATTTTGGGTAGGTGTTGGATGCCCCGCCTTTACCACATCCAGGTTGCCAACTCTCAGGATGTCAGGGTGCTTGGTTACAACAAGGCCATCAGTTTTCTGCTTATCAAAGAAGTCCACAGCGGCCTGTGCCATGGGTATCGCCGCTTTGCCAAACGAAATGATAATAATTTTACGCTTTCCATCATATATTCTGGATTTATCAAATGTATTTTCCAGGTTAACCATTACAGCCCTGTACGGATCAACCACCTCCAATGCAGAGCATAAAATCCGCTTAATCGATTCCCCCATACTCAGCTGATTAATTGAATGAGAGGATATCCCTGATAAATCAAACATGTTACCTGTCGTAATCATATTATCATTATTTTTCCTGAATATACTTCTCTACAGACAACCGTATTACCATAAAGCCTGTGTTTATTATATGGACATTAGTGGTTATGACCGTTCTTTGATCAGCGCGCTCAATTAATGCAAATGGATCAATAACTGTTACCTGGCATCACTCATTGAGCTATTCAATTCTGCCGCCAGCCAGAGAACTGAATAGGGGCCCATTCTTACAGATAACCTTCCGCCATTCTCCACAGGATAAGTCTTTGCACTAAGCAAGTCCTTTAATGCATGTTTCTGAATAAGGCCGAAATCTTGAAGATTGATTTCGATTGTTATTGATTTACATTGTACATTTTGTATGCAGATCACTGAATCCTTTTTATCTGGTGATATTCGTAATATTGAAAATGCGCTTTCATGTAAATTCAGAATTTCCTGGCCGCCATTCGGATGAAAAGCCGGGTTGGTTCTTCTTGCAGAAAGAAGCTGACTGTAGCCTGAAAATACGCGCTGTCGTAAAGAGCCCTTCCTTTTTATTTCGCTTTCAAGGGATTCCAATACCAATTTCTCGCGATTTATCGTGCGGGCTCTTCCAGTGTGTTTATAACCTTCCAGCCAATTCCGTGACCCCAACAAACTGTGGATATAAATACCCGGCAAGCCTCGCAGAGCCAACAGGATGGCCTGAGCTGCCATAAAGCGAGCGATCTGTATATCAAGCGATTCTTCACCCGACGGGTCAGAGAGCGCATCAAAGTAACTGATATTCAACTCATAAGGACTTTTCGAGCCATCTGCGTTCTGTTTAAAGGAGATCAAACCCCCATGAGCATGGGTTTGCTCAACCAATGCGTCGATATCATCTGAACCCAGAATCCCTCGAACTGGATTCAACCCAATCCCATCATGCGAAGCCAGGAAGTTTAAAAAGGTTGTCTTCTTCGATGGCAGGGCCAGGTTTGACGCCCATTTTGTCAGTATGGTCGCATCACCGGTGTTAAAAGTGTGTAACACCAGGGGTGGCAGCGCAAAGTTATAAACCAATTGGGCCTCATTTTCGCCATTTCCAAAGTATGAGATATTCTCTTTATGGGGAACATTCGTCTCGGTTATCAAGCGGACATGGGGTGCCAAGTCATCAAGGATTGCTCGCAGTAGTTGGATGATTGCATGTGTTTGGGGTAAATGGATGCATGGTGTCCCGATCTCTTTCCAAAGGTAAGCGATTGCATCCAGACGGAGGAATTGTGCACCACGTTGGGCATACATGAGGAGGATGTCGATCATCTCGATCAATACGGCAGGATTGTGATAATTCAAATCAGCCTGATCGATACTGAAAGTTGTCCAGACGCTGCGTTTGCCTGAGGCTGTCTGGAATTCGGTTAACAAAGGCATTGCGCGGGGTCTGACAACCTGTGACAGATCGGGGTTTCCCTCAACCACAATAAAATAATCACGATAGGGTGCTTCATCACGTATAAAAGCCTGGAACCACTCCCCCTGGGTCGAACAATGGTTGATGACACCATCGAACATCAATCGGAAGGATTGCCCCAGCCTTTCAATATGTGACCAGGTGCCCAGGGCTGGGTCAACCGCACGATAATCCCTGACTGAGAAACCATCATCCGATGACCAGGGATAGAACGGCAGGATGTGGATGCCACTGACCACGTTCTGCAAGCGAGTTTCGCAAAATTCCAGCAGCGTCTGCAAATGTGGCTTGTCTGCCTCATTAATCTGGTCACCATAGGTGATCAGTATCGAATCCCGTTCATTGAGAGATGTATCATGAGGCGCCGGAATTCGATCGCGGTATTTCTCAACCAATAGTTGTAACTGTGGCAGCACTTGTTCAGCGATCGCTTTACCATAAATCCGGGTAAGTTGTGTGGTATAAAAAGTCAGATGCATATGAACAATTTTACTGTATCGATATTAAAATAATGTTGTGATTAACAATGAATCGACAAGAAATATCCTCCCCAGGAGAGATTGAATGACACCCTCCCGAAACCTCGGATTCATTTCCACTCGGTTTAAAGGTACTGATGGAGTATCACTTGAAGCTTCCAAATGGGCCACTGTTCTGGAACGGATGGACCATGCATGCTTTTATTTTTGCGGCGAATGCGATCGTCCGGATGATATAAGCTATGTCGTACCCGAGGTTTTTTATAAACACCCCGTCATTGACGGGATTAACCGGATTGTATATGCAGGTGAGTGGGGGCACATGCACAAGCATGGCAATGCCCATACGGAAGTTGAAGAACTGCACCAGGATTTCTTCTCAGTTTATATCCGCCCGGCAAGTGTCACCAAACAAGTGCAGGATTTAAAGGATTACATTAAGGACCACCTGTATCAATTTGCCTCCCGCTTCCATCTGGAAGCACTTATCATTGAGAACGCACTCACCATCCCCATCAACCTGCCACTTGGTCTGGCGCTGACCGAGTTCATCGCTGAGACAGGCTATCCGGTCATCGCTCACCATCATGATTTCTTTTGGGAGCGCCAGCGGTTTCAGAATAATTCTGTGCGTGATTACCTGGCAGCCGCCTTTCCACCCAACCTGCCTTCCATACACCACGTCGTCATTAATTCAATACAGGCCACTCAACTCGCTTCAAGAATTGGATTGGCCGCGATGGTCGTTCCGAATGTCATGGATTATGATTCACCCCCCACCCCCCCCGATGACTATGCATTATCAGCCCGCCCGGATCTCGGAATATTTCCTTAACCATACCTTATCCTTCCACCGAACAGGGTCATCCTACGCCAAAG
>JAFGXF010000059.1 GCA_016936755.1 Anaerolineaceae bacterium
CCACCATTGCGCCATCTGTCAAAGGGATGTGAGACACTTATCACAGCCCCCTGCTCCTTAATTGCCATGATCGTATCCAGAGGAGAAAGTCCCTTGTTGACAGGCTTGTTTACATAATAGAACAGCAATTCTCCCTGACAGGTCATAACCTCCACAGCTGGTATGACTCGTGAAGGCCAGCGGGCAGCTGCTTCAAGCGCACCTTCTATATTATTATGATCTGTGATGGCAACCCGGGTAATACCCTTTCGATCACATTCTTCAATGAGATCATCCAACTTGATGTTACTGTCGCCGGAGTACAATGTGTGGCAATGCAAATCAACATTAATCAAGGATGGCATGGTAAACCGTTAGACGATTATAACAAAGATAATATGATAGACTTACCGGGCAGAGGAATATGGAATGAACCCCCCCTTACAGGACATCATTAAAATCAACCCGGCCATACAAGCGGCCATCCGGAGGAACACCCCTGTAGTTGCCCTGGAGACCGCTGTGGTTACTCATGGGTTGCCGCGACCAAAGAACCATGAGTTGGCTTGTGAACTGGAAGACATTGTTCAGAAGGCGGGAGCTTTACCCGCTACAATCGGTTTGATTAACGGGGATATTGTCTGTGGGTTGAACCGTGAGCAATTGATTCACCTGTCAGAGTCTACGAATGTCCGCAAGATCAGCCAGCGTGATTTTGGCGCTGCAGTTGCAACCCATATGGATGGAGGTACAACAGTAGCTGGGACTGCGATTGTCGCCCATGCCATAGGGATCAAGGTATTTGCCACTGGGGGTGTTGGCGGTATTCATCGTAACGCCCCATTTGACGTTTCAGCTGACCTGCCTGTACTGGCTCGAACGCCTTTGGTGGTTGTCTGTGCCGGAGCGAAGGCGGTTTTGGATTTACCCGCTACATTGGAATACCTGGAAACCATGGGCATACCGGTCATTGGTTACCAGACTGATGAGTTTCCAGCTTTTTATTCGCGATCCAGTGGGTTGCCGGTCAGCCAGCGGGTGGACAATGTTGAGACCGTTGTAGAGATTGCCCGTTTCCACTTTAACTTGGGTATTCCAAGTGCGATTCTGGTGGTTGTGCCTCCCCCACAAGAAGCAGCCATTCCCTATGGTGAGATTGATGAATTGGTGAAAACCGCTATTGATGAAGCACAGGCAGAAGGCATCCATGGTGCATCTGTAACACCATATTTGCTTGAGCGAATGAAGGTGCTTACCGGTGGGCGAAGTCTCAAGGCAAATCTCGCTTTATTAAAGAACAATGCCCGAATCGCATCAGAAATTGCCTGCGCCTATTCAAAACCTGTTCCCCATTTGATGGCTGTCTGATTTTCAGGGTATCTGTGTTTTAATTGTCACGTTTGTCATGGTGGGGCTGGGTGTGATTGTTATCGTATCGGTCGGAGAGGGTGTGTCTGGAAAACCGATTACCGTGAATGTGCCAGATCGTTTCCACTGATTCCCGGTAAATATTTGAACCTCATGCTCACCCGGCAACCAGTAGTCTTCAGATGGGTTCCAATCGGTGAATCCGTATCCACCCGATCCGCCTTCCCAAATCATACTTTCAAAATAGACCAGTTCCCTATTACAATACCATAACGCGGTCCATTGACTTCCATCCAACATCTTGTCAAAGCTGAATGTTCCATAAAGGTGGTCAATTGGATTCTTAAATTCAGTCAACGGTGTCACCGGCTGGTTGGAAATATCAATCCGGCGGGAAAACCTGATCGGGCTGAAAACCGCATCCGGATTGGGATCCAGCCGTGCCAGAAAACCAGCTTCTATTGTAGGAGGCACCCCGGGTGTATTGGTTACTGAAGGGGTGGTGGTAATAGTGGGTGTCAAACTGATTGTGGGAGTGAGGCTGGTGGTTGGGACCAGGGATGCTGTCATGGTTGGTAGCCGTGTTGCTGTAGGTGGATAATATGTATATATAATCGGTTCCGAATATCTACTCACCATTAATGTGAAGAGGAGCAACAAGAAAGAAATAAATATCACAAACCAACCTTGCCCGGTTGTTTCTCTCCTGATTCTAAAAAATTGTATGGTTTTTACGGATCGCAGTATTCGTAAACCGGATATAAAAATGGCAATCGTCGCAATTGCCAACAAGATTACCAAAGTTGTCACACCGGAATGGATATCGAGATTCATTTGCATACTCTCATGAGCAATAAAATCATTATAAGCCAGAAAAAATGGTTCTATACAAGAAGGCATCATCAGGATAAAATATAGCCTGCAAACGAAAGGTGATTGCTCGTGACCCTGGATCCAGGCTTTCTTCTTCACAACCGCTACCGAGTATCTGAGGTAATCACCCGTGGGGGAATGGGGGCTATATATTGCGCCTATGATGAAAGTTTGAACATTACCGTCGCGATAAAAGAAAACTTTTATACGACTAATGAGTACTCGCGTCAATTCAAGCGTGAAGCCACCATGCTGGCTTCTTTGCGACACCCCAATCTGCCACGAGTGACCGATCACTTTGTTCTGAGTGGTGAAGGGCAATATCTTGTAATGGATTTTATCGAGGGGGAAGACCTTAAAGAGCATATTGAGAAGACCGGCGTGTTACAGGAAGATGACATTATTATCATTGGGGCGGCTATCAGTGATGCTCTTCATTATCTACACACCCGTGAACCAGCCATTGTCCATCGTGATGTAAAGCCTGGTAATATCAAAATAACTCCAAATGGTCAGGTGTTTCTGGTAGATTTCGGGCTGGCCAAGCGGATTGAAGGCGGCCAGATGACCACGGTGGGGGCACAGGCGTTAACGCCCGGATTTGCGCCACCCGAACAATATGGTGGTGGCACTGAACCAGCCTCTGACATCTATTCGCTGGGCGCTACATTGTACGTGGCTGCAACGAACAGCATACCGGTGGATTCACTTGAGCGAGCTCTGGGTGGCCCGCAACTTGTGCCGGTTAGAAAATTAAATCCCAAGATCAATGAAAAATTAGCCGCGACGATCGAAAAGGCGATGAACGTTGAAGTGCGCGATCGTTATCACACAGATTTGGAATTTAGACACGCATTAATCGCAGCAAGACATATCGGTGCAAAACAGAATGCGAAAACGAGTGAGTTCCTGGCCGGTTCAGTGCATCTCCTCGAGGAGAATCGCCGTCCAACAAGAGGATCAGCGCAACAACGGCAAACCCATTTTAAAACATCACCCGGTCTGCTGGCGATGGGTGGTCTGGCGGTTTTAATCGTGTTGGGTGTACTTTATCAATTTGTGGCCCGTCCCTTGATTAATGGCTCTTCAGTAACAGAAGGCACACTATCTCCGGATCAAACAGCTTTGGTATCCATGGATCCCACTGAAGATGAAGCAACTCAGACCACACTTGAACCCACACCAGTTGAGTTGGTCATGCCAACATCCATCCCAATCGGGGGGGGGAACGGCCAGATCGCCTTTGCATCTGCGCGAAATGCCGGCATCCCGCAAATATTCCTGATTAATACTAATGGGACGAATGTCATCCAGCTTACAAACCAGGTAGATGGCGCCTGCCAGCCTGCCTGGGCACCGGATGGAAAACGCTTTGCATTCATTTCTCCTTGTACCAAAATCATGGATGAATATCGCGGGTCCAGTTTGTTTATCATGAATGTGGACGGGAGTGGATTGCAACCGATTTCAACCACGCCGGATGGTGATTATGACCCGGCCTGGTCCCCTGATGGCACAAAACTGGCCTTTACCTCCCTGCGGGATGGCCGCTCTCATGTTTACATATACGATTTCGAAACAGGAGTATCTTTACTATTGTCTCCTGAATCAGCATATGACAGTAACCCCATCTGGTCACCCGACAGCTTCAAGTTGGCTTTTGAAGGAAAACGCTCGGGACTCAGCCGTGTCTGGACAATCAATGCAGATGGAACGGATTCCCGTGCGCTCACACGCGAGGAGGTCGGGAATGTGTTTATCCCCGCCTGGTCCCCTGATGGCGAAGTGGTTCTGTATATTCTTGGCCTTAATCCCCCCAAACTTTTTGGTCAGCGCTATAACGACAACCTTCGAAATTTTGCGGTGGGAGCAAATGAGTTTCCGATCTACCGGGCCAGTTACTCACCTGATGGGATGTACCTGGCAATCGAAGGCAAGCAGGATGGTAGCGATCGTGATATCTTCCTGATGACACGCAATGGCACCAATCTTTTCCGCTTAACCAACGATCCTTCGGATGATTTTGGCCCGGCTTGGCGTCCGCTGTCGAATTAATCCTTAACGCTGCAGCAGATTCATATAGGGGGATGCGAATAAGGCGGGTGTTCCGCCTGTGTGCCAGAAAACGACGGTATCGGTTGGTTTAAAATATCCACAACGAATCAGGTCGATCAAACCGGCAGCTGCGCGGCCTGTGTATACTGGATCCAGCAGCAAACCTTCCTGCTGGGCAAACAGGTGTATGGCTTCTTTCTCAGGTTGACCCATCATCCCATATCCGGCGCCAGTATAGTCATCGTTGACCAGGATGGGTGTGCTGGCAGCATTGAAATCCTTGTTCAAAATGCGAGACCCTGACTCAATTAAATCCCGTATCCGTTCCCTTAGCAGTGCTTCTGGTTCATCAACACTGATTCCTAATATTTGACCTTCCCACTGCGTCAATCCGACGCCGAGTATCAGTCCTGCCTGTGTGCCACCTGATGATGAGGCAAAAACAACCCAATCGATGGGTTGATGTTGCGTAATGAGTTCCTCCAAGGCATATGCGTAAGCCAGAGCACCGGTGGCATTTGATCCTCCATAAGGGATCAGGTATGGGCGCTGGCCGGATTCCCGCAAATCATTGAATACGGATTGAAGGGTTTCATCCCGTTTTTCTTTTTCCACCCAGATGATCTGTGCGCCCAATAGATGGTCCAGCAACGTGTTGCCCGCCATGTTATCGGGCTTTTCTCCTGACAGGATCAAGGTACATTGAAATCCGAACCGGGCGGCAGCCGCGGCAGTTTGCCGGCAATGATTGGATTGTGCCGCCCCCGTGGTCAGCAGTGTTTTGGCACCGTTGGCTTGCGCCTCGGCAATCAGGAATTCCAGCTTTCGCGTTTTGTTTCCACCCAGCGCCAGTCCGGTAAGGTCATCCCTTTTTACATACAGTAATGGCCCGCCAAGCATGGATGACAGCCTGGGCAATGCCTCAAGAGGGGTTGGTAGACATGCTATCTTGATGCGCGGAATCATATGCTTATCCAAGCTCCTGATAAGTTTGCTGCCGGCCTCTATACCGCATGATGGCCAGGATATGGGGCATCACGCGGGTGTAAAACAAATAAAGGCCTGGTTTGGCCGGGTAGTCCCATGCGCCGATGGTGCGCACCACACTTCCGCCAAGACCGTTTTTAAACCGGTACACTCCCCATAAGTCATCCTTTTGATCAAATTCATCCGGAGCGCCCCACAGGTCATAGATTTCACAACCCAATTTGCGGGCAGCTTTTATGGCTTCCCATTGCAACAGATAGGTTGGCATCGTCTCGCGGTGGGTTTCACTGGACATACCGTAAAAGTAATATGCCCGCCTGGAAAAATGGAATAACACCAAACCGGCAATCGGCTCTTGCTCATATTCCGCTATTAAAAATTGCAGCATCCCGGCCTCGAACAGATCCTTCCAAACATGCTCATAGTATCGCCGTTCGCGGACCGCAAACCCATTGCGCAGGGCGGTTTCTGCATACATTTTACTGAGCATGGGGGCATCCTTGAGGTCACCCTGACGAACTACAACCCCTTTCCTTTCAGACAGATGGATGTTGTAGCGGGTCTTTTGTTTCATGCGTTCGAGAATTTGATTGTCAGACTGAGCCAGATCGATGATAATCGTATTTCGAAACTGAACCTGATCCCGTGAGTAACGCCACCCAAGTTGTTGCAGGTTGTTTTGTATATCTTTTGCGTTGCTGAAAACCACTTCGTCCTCGCTGCCTGGCAGGCCTGTGGCAACTGTGACATCCGGGTCGACCTTGATGAATATCGATTTCTCTTCATGTGCGATTTGCTTGAGATCCGACAGAATCCGGGTCGTCAATTCCTGATCGTGCCAATCCACCAGGGGACCTTTGGGGGCATACAGAATGCTGGCTTCCATTACTTTGGGTATGATCCTTATTCGACGCTTCAGGATCATGCAGGCTGCCTGGCAGACGCCAGAGTCATCTATCCATATACAGGGCAGGGGCTGCCAGCCAATAGGTGCCTTGATGGACGCCCATTCTCGTGTCTGGAGCAGGTGGGCACCGGGCAGGTCTTTGATGCTCTCATCCCACTGATCCATATCCTGAGGGCGCTTTAATGCCATGGAACCATTTCTGATCATGAAGCCACCGAATGTTTGAATAGACGGAGATACAAACCGTACAATAAATAGCCCATCCTGTTATATACACGGTCAAAAGTACCTGCTGATCGAATTAAGTCACCTCCAAAGCCACGCTTAAAACGATACACACCCCACAAGCCTTCCTTGTGTTCCATGAAATGTTCCTCGAGGTACTCTTCATTAAAATCGGGCACACCCCACAAGTCATAGCAAGTTGCGCCCCTGTTTTTTGCCCATAACATGGCTTCCCATTGAAGAAGGTAAGTTGGCATGAAATCGCGTTTCTGATTACTGGATGCACCATAAAAATACCAGGCACGCTTGCCTGCAACAAACACCATCACCGCAGCCAGTGGTTCTTGATCATGAAAGGCTGCCATGAGTTCACAGAATCCATCCGGATGGAATAACTCATACGCTTTTTGATAATATGATGATGTATGGACCCCGAAAGTGTCTCGCTCACCGGTCGTGGTCATCATATGGTGGAAACTGGCCAGGTCATCCCAGGGGGCTATGGTAATTCCTTTTTTCCTTGACAGGCCGATGTTATAACGCGTCTTTTGTTTCATGCGCGCCAGCAGCGATTGGGGCTCGCCGGATATATCCAGCACAATCGTGCGACGTGGTTGGATCGTATGGGGACTGGGAATGATACCCGGTGATTTGATAATGACCTCAAATGAGCTTTTTGGTTCATCTGGTTCGATTTTCAGGAACAGGATCCTGTTTTGGATGCAATAAGAATCAATCTCTCCCAATACCGATGACCAGTCTTCGCCAATGGGTCCCATTGGGATGTAGGCCATTTTGATGCCAAATGGTAATTCACGTATCAATACCTGGGCACCACTCGTTCTGTTAATAAAGCAAACCGGCTTCCAACCAAAATGCGCCTTAAGTTCACCCCATTTGGAGTGTTGCAGAATATGTGTTTCTGGGTGATTTGCTGTAAACTCAGCCCATTGAGAGGGGGTTACGATTGGCATTTAATCGATCGATGTGAGTGAAGCGGGCGGGGTGGCTTCCACTGCAGCACCGGGAATCAGCTCATCCAAAAGTTTGACGATGGTGTTGGAATCGCCTTCATCAGCAAGGCGGGCGAGTTCAGCAACAGCATCCATCAGGGCTTCTCCACTGAGCTGATGATCCACCTCGATCTGGAAAATATCGGGATTTTGGGTTGCCCTGGTTTTACATCCTTCATCCCACAAATCCTCACTCAATTTTTCGCCACGTCGGATGCTGGTGGTTACAATCTCAATGTCGCGCCCGGGTTCAAGACCGGATAATCGCACGAGATCTTCCGCGAGGTCCTGGATGCGTACTTGCTCACCCATGTTGAGCATGAATAATTCACCCCCATGACCCATGGCGGCAGCCTGCAACACGAGGTTGACAGCCTCCGGAATGGTCATGAAGTAACGTTTCATATCCGGGTGGGTGATGGTAATTGGGCCGCCTTTTGCAATTTGGTGTTTGAACAGGGGAACAACACTCCCCCGGCTGCCGAGCACGTTACCGAAACGGACAACCGAGAAAACCTGGCCTTGCTGACCGGCAGCGTTCAAGACGATCATCTCGGCCAAACGTTTGGTGGCTCCCATGATATTTACCGGGCGGATGGCTTTGTCTGACGAGATCAGGATGAATTTTTCGACGGCATGTTTGATCGCAACATCAACCAGGCAGCGTGTGCCGATGATGTTATTGGTTACAGCGTCTTCGGGATTTAACTCCATCAGGGGCACATGCTTATGCGCTGCAGTATGGAACACAATACCCGGATGGAACTCGCGAAATACAGAGGACAACCGCAAGTAATTTCGTATATCCGCGATGACCGGGTGAATGATTAAATTGGGGAAGATTTCCTGCAACTCGAGCATGGTGTCAAATATGCTGTTTTCACCATGACCGAGTAATACCAATGATTTTGGACCCCAACGAGCGATCTGTTTACATAATTCCTGGCCGATCGACCCACCGGCTCCCGTGACCAGTACAGTCTTGTTTCGAAGACTGCTTCCCACAAGTTTGGTATCAGGGTTGGATGGTTCGCGCCGCAACAGGTCTGTAATCTCAACTTCGCGCAATCGATTGATGCTGATCTTGCCACCCAGCAATTCATACAAACCCGGCATGGTTGATGATTTAATGCCCTTTACCCGGCAGGCGTTGGTCACATGTCGGATGACACTTCCCGGAGCACTTGGAATGGCGATGATCACTTCATCAATACCGTACTGATCAATGATGTGGGTAATGCTGGTGACCTTTCCTATAACAGGTACACCGTGTATTTCATTATTCTGCTTGGACGGGTTGTCATCCAGGAAACCAACCGGTGTTTTTCCAACTTGGGGATTCTTCTGCAATTCCTTCGCCACCAGGGCTCCCGCATCGCCCGCCCCAACAATCAAGACCTGCGTTAACTGGCCCTCCCGTGCAACCGCCTTGGATGTGTGGCGGTTTTCTGCGATCAACCTCAACGAAAAACGCAGTCCCCCCACAAAAGCGAGTGATAACAGCCAGTCGATCATGAGGACAGATCGGGGAAAGCCAACGAAGAAACCCTGAACGAACATGGCCACCATTGAAAGACTGACAATAATTGACGCGGTTGTAACCGCCAGTGCAATGACCTTCATTTCCTGAATGCTGGCGTAGATCCACAAGCGCCGATAAAGCCCAAACAGAAAATAAACAATCGGTTTTATCAGCACCGCGGTACCCATCATCCACAGGGCTGAAGGAAAATAAAAGATGAAAGCAGCTCCCAACTCCAAGCGTAGAACATAACCGCCCAGCACTGCGATTAACATCAACAGGATGTCACCAATCAATATATAGCGGTTGCGAAAGTTCAACAGGAATGTCATGTCAATCACATACCCCGCAGGAGAACCACATTGCTCACTGTACGCAGTAATATGGTCAAATCCATGACCAGGCTCCTATGTTTAATATAATACAGATCATATTCAAGCTTGGTGATGGTCTCATCGACAGAAGAAGCATACCCAAAATTAATTTGTGCCCATCCAGTCAAACCAGGTTTAACCAATAAACGCGCACGGTAGAAAGGTACAGCTTCCTGAAGGTGTGCGACCAGTTCTTCGCGTTCAGCCCGCGGTCCCACCAGGCTCATATCACCGATCAGCACATTTACAAACTGGGGAAATTCATCCAGGTGGCTGCGCCGCAGGAGTTTGCCCAAGCGGGTGATGCGGGGATCATGTTGTTGGGTGGTTTGGATGATCTTTTCCTTCTCCGGGCGCATGCTCCTGAATTTGATCATTTTATAAAGGTTGCCATTCTTGCCAAGCCTGTTTTGGATATATAAAATTGGATATCCACTTTCCAGGATGATCATGATCGCGATGAGCGGGAATAGAAGCAACATGATGATCAGGCCGACCAGCGCCCCAATGATATCCAGGATCCTTTTTACGATTTCATAAAAGCCACCCACACGCGACTGGTCAATGAATGAGCGGATTAACCAATCCGATTGGAGCAACAGGATTGGTACCCGGCCGAGTAATTCCTCATAGACGACCGGCATTGTAGTCACTTCGATGCCACTTTCTTCAGCATCCAGAATGGCTTGCATCATGCTTGGACTGATATCCACAGTGATGGCAAAGATAATATCAGAGATGCAATGCTCAATGATGATGTCTTTTAATCTTTTACTATCACCCAGGACAGGCAAACCGCCAATGGTTTTATTGTGTTTTTTTAGGTCATCATCAACAAATCCAATGATGTTATAGGGAAGTGGTTGCGTTTCTGTGATCACTTTTCGGATGGTCTGGCCGGCTTTTCCCGCGCCAACAATGATCACGCGTCTGAGGAAGCGCGACCCGGTAAATAAATTGATAGCTATCAAACGCCAGATTAATGTTAATACAGCTGCGGTGATGATAAAAACCGCCACGCCTCGCCGAGGGAGTGAATTGGGTTCAGAAGTGAAATAGATGATCAGGTAGAGCATTGTCGATATCAATGACGCCATGCCGATGCCACGGATGACTTCATTCCGTCGACCAGCGCGCTTGATATCATATAATTCGACCAGCAAGATCAACCAAATTACCGGTAATAACCAGAACCACCAGGCCGGGCGGGTTAATATGAATTCGGTTGAGAAGGATAACCAGGCATCCCCTTTGGCCCAGATATACATGCCAAACCACATTGCCAGAAAGGCGGCCAGGAAATCCCCGATTACCAGCATGACCCTTTTTTCTGTGGGTCTGACGCGGATATTGATTGGTTTGTTCGTTAAGTTAGCCATTCCGATCAGTTACTTGATGCTGCTCCATAAAAACCCGGTACCCCAACAGACATGCATTGTGGCAATTGCTGCAGGGAAACCGATTATACAACCAATTCGATGGTGCTTCAGTGCAATAATTGCACCAAAAACAAACAGGATGCCAAGGTATAAAATCAGTTCCAGGGAAAGCAGAATCCATGCCGGCTGGAAGAAGATCGAAAGCAGACCTAAAAAGACCAGACTCACCACGAACAGCGGGGGCAATGCCTGGCGCCAGCGCAGCGTATTTGGAAACTTGCGCAGCATCTTAAATTTCCAATATCCATATCGAAAATATTGGCGAGCCAACTCCTGAAGATTGGGGCGGGCAAGGTATATTGTCCGTATTGAAGTGTCCAGCCAGACAACACCACCGGCCTGGCGGATGCGGGTATTAAACTCATAATCCTCATTTGTTAATAAATCTTCATTAAAACCACCGATCTCATCGAACAGCCGGCGCTTAAAAGCCCCAAATGGGACTGTATCCACTGCACCGCTCTGATACCCCAGCCGGTACTGGGCATCACCGACCCCCAGCGGGTGAGAGGCGGCCATGGCGATACTGTCTGCCAGCCAGGTATCACTGGATGGTTTGATCTCCCAGACGCCGCCCACGTTATCACCCAGTTTATTTTCCAGTGCGTTGACGCATTTCTCAACATAATCGGGGTATGGTTTGGAGTGACCATCCAGGCGGATAATGATCTCGCCCCGGGATGCGCGCACAGCTGTATTCACCCCGGCCGGTATGATGCGCTTGGGGTTGTCCACCACGATGATACGAAGTTGAGGATTACTGATCTGGAATTCACGGATAACATGATGGGTATCATCAGTGGATAAGCCATCCGCAATGACAACTTCCATTTTAGAAATCGGATATGTTTGATCCTTGATCGCTTTCAACAAGGCTGCGATGGTCTTTCCTTCGTTAAAACAGGGGATTATGATGGAAACGAAAGGCTTCATGCTATGGGTATTTGTACCATAAAATCACTTCCCTGACCCGGTTCACTGTGGACGGTTAAGCTGCCCCCCATGGATATCACATATTTGTGGGCAATTGCCAGGCCCAATCCGACTCCGTGATCCTTACCGCCACTGCGGGCTCTATCCAACTGGTAAAAGCGCTCGAAAACACGAGACAGATTCTCTTTCGGAATTCCTCTCCCGTTATCCTGTACGTGGACTTCGATTGATGATTCCTGGGCGGCGCATGTGATCGTAACCTGCCCGCCGCGATGGGAATATTTAATGGCGTTCTCAACCAGGTTTCCGAACACACGGGTTAAATGTTCAGCATCTGCCAGGAGTGGCGGTACGGCAGCAAGATCACCATTTAATTTCACTCCGGCTGATTGTGCCTGGGGTGCTAACATTTCCAATACATTCCGAAGGAGGGTTTGCAAGTCAACCGCTTCGGTTTTAGTTTCGATGATGCCGGCGTCCAAACGCGCCAGGGTCAATAATTCCATCACCATTTTATGCATCCGCAGCGCTTCATCCAGTATGATCCGGGCAGACTGTCTGGTTTCTGCCGTTGGAGAGGGCTTTTGATCCAGGATGGCCTGTGCAAACCCCTGAATGGAGGTCAGGGGGGTCTTTAATTCATGGGAGACATTAGCAATGAAATCACGTTGGGCTTCTTGATTGGTATTCAATTTTGTGATCATTGTATTAAAAGCACAAATAAGCTGTTGGATTTCACTGGGTCCTTCAGGTGTGATTGGGTGTGCTTCCCCTTTGCTGACCGCAGACGATTGTCGGGCCAGTTTCTGAAGTGGGGCTTCAACCCACTTGGAAAGCAGAATGGCCAGCAGGATGCCTGTCAGCAGGGCAAACGCCCCGGCGCGTACGAGTGGTTTATAGAGATCATCCCGTAATACCAATAGTAATGGTAATCGCGGTTTCAACGTGGCCGACATCAGGTAAAAGCGTTCATCGATCTGCTGAAGGGTGTACAACCAGGTTCTTCCCCGGGTGTCTTTAATGAAGTGTACCTCACCCGGGTCGCTGGTAATTAGTGGCGCCTTTAAAGAGATGTGTGCGCCCGGCAATGTGTTGCTGTCGGTTATTACCCTGCCATCAGCCTCGAATAGGATTAAACGAGATCCAGTTTGAGCCGCTGATTTTTGAACCTGTAGGCTCAGTTCCCCAGGTCCAGAACCAGGGAGGAGTTGAGAAATGGCGGCTTCAAGCGAAGCCTGCAATTCGGTCAAAGGTTGCCGGAAAAGCAATGGATTATTACCAAGGGTGATGAGGATGCCGATACTGATTGAAACCAGTAGCACCAATATGATAAGCAGGTAAGTCAACAAAAGCCGGGATTTCAGCGAATTGAATATCATGCCACAAGCTTGTATCCGATCCCGGTGACCGTTTCTATCCGAATGGATGAGTCGCGCAGTTTATGCCGGATCTGGCTGACGTGCATATCCACTGTTCGGGTTTCGCC
>JAFGXF010000060.1 GCA_016936755.1 Anaerolineaceae bacterium
GAAGCGCTCTCCGCGCCATCGCGATACAAATAACTTAGGACACGGTTTTTCTGGTCACGTAGCCTTTCTTGTGCGCATCTTGCAAATCTGCGGCACGTCGAGTGTAGAACTCCACGTGCCCACAGTCACCACAAATTGCAGCACGAAATCCTATTAAAACAGGTGCTCCTTTGTGAGCCGGATCTTCGAGGGCCATGTAAAGGATTTCATCGGTGTTCTGAGTAGTTAGCTTTGTAAAAACATTAAGATCGGGAATGATTTCTGTGTAACCACATTCAAGGCATTGGGTCATCATACTGTTTTGGTCTCCTATTTGGAATGAACGCTGTCTATCGAGTTTCCCAGCAAAGGAACCAAAGACTTTCCTCGCCGCGCTTCTTGCCCAATCACCAACAAATCTTTCTCGGCCGCCAAACGGATTGCGTTACCTGCGTGTGGGCAGTTGTGGACTCGGCTTGGGTACTGGTTTGGTTTTATTTTAATGGCTGTTATCCAATTTTTCGCCCTATACTCTAATTATACATATTACCGGTATCTATACAATACAAAAACGCCCTCCATCTCTGGAAGGCGCATTACTCTCAACACAATTTGACTATCCCTGCATCACCGGCCGGAATTTGTACCCATAGACGATCATGCCGCGCTCGTCGCCGTCCTGGCGGATGCGGCGTGTGACCATCTCGACTGGCATGCCAATTTCAACTTTCGTGTCGCCCAGGTCGGTCAGTTGCGCGGTCACAACCGGCCCCTCGGCCAGTTTGACCAGCGCCACGGTATAAGGCGCCTGTTCCTCAAACCCGGCCGGACCTTCACCCATGCGGGTAAAGGAATATACTTCGCCCTTGCCACTGAAGTTATAAGCCTCCCTGGCTTCACCACCACATTCGGGGCAGACATCGCGGGGCGGGAAGATCTTGGCATCGCAATGCGGGCAGACCTCACCCACCAGTGCGTATCTTTGTTGTTTTAATCTCCAATGTCTCGGTATTTCCATTTTATTCTCCTTGCTTAACTTCGATGCAGAGTTTAGCCGGATGAAACTATCATTAACTATCAGCTTTTTTGAGTAATTTCGAGCACATGCGCCGCTGCTGTTGCAGACGCACTGCCCAAACACTGGATTAAAGCTTTCTTGGCGCCCTTGACCTGGCAATCACCGGCCTCTCCGCGTAATTGCAGCACTGCCTCAACCGCCTGGTAAACACCGGCCGCAGCCAGAGGATTGCCGCGTGCTTTCATACCCCCCATGCTGGCCAGTGCCGGTTTACCACTCGCCACAGTTGCTTTCATCCAGGTCGTTCCTTCACCTCGTTTGGCATATCCGGCTGCTTCAACTGATAAAACGGGATAAATCGAAAAAGCGTCATCCAGCTCAAGGATATCCACATCACCCGGTAAAATACCAGCCTGGCGGCAGGCCTGGGATATAGATATGCCAGCCGCATTAAAAGCCAATGGATCAGGGCGATCGTGCAACGATAGTCGGTCGGTCACCACGGCTGAGCCACTAACGCGAACCGGGATGGACTTAAAATCCTTGCTGACCAGCTCGCTGCGGGTCAAGATCAACGCAGCTGCACCATCCGCGTAGGCGGCGATATCATGCAGGTTCAACGGGTCACAGACCGGCCTACTCTTTTCATACTCCTCACGGCTTAACGCCTTGCGGTATAAAGCATTTGGGTTGCCAACCGCATGTATGGAGGCGGCCAACGGATGATCGGCAAAACTGGCGTGGCCACATTCATATTCATGCATGTAGCGTTGCATCAATAGCGCTGCCATTGCAGTGGGCGTCACTCCCAGCATGCCCTCATAATCGGTATCCAATGTCTCGGCGATGGCCTTGTCGACCCCCGGACCCACCACGTCCGTGATCTTCTCAACTCCTACGACCATGGCACAATCCACCTGGCCTGATCGAAGTGCCAGGTAAGCAGTGCGCAGGGCTGCCCCGCCGGAGGCGCCAGCCGCTTCAATGGTTGTACCTTCGATCCCCCCCATACCACAATCGCAGGTTAACAATGCCCCAAGGTTAGCCTGGCGGGATAGCAGTGAGCCCAGAACGTTGCTGATATAAAGCGCTTGTGGCTTTTGTTCGCCAGCGTCATGAATGGCTGCCAAAATGGCGCGAGCAGCCAGCTGACGCAATGAGACATCCCAGTGTTCTCTGACAGGAACCTGACCAACGCCGGTGATGACGATATCGCTCATGTCACCCCCACTCATTTCATCGCCAGCTTGCCACGGTAACGGGCGTACGTGGCATAATCGATCTCAGTACGACGCTGGATATAATCGGCAGTCAATGTTGCCAGTTTTTGACGTTCGGTGATGGCTTCTGTAACCTTGATTACAAAGGCATCTGACCCGGCACCCGATCCGTAGGAAACCAAAAGGATGCGTTCACCCGGTTTGGCCTGATCCAGAATGGCGGTCAATCCAATGATTGATGCTCCGGCATAGGTGTTGCCGATCACTGGCGAGAGCAGTCCAACGGCGGTCTGTTCTGGTTTGAACCCCAGCAACGACCCTGCCCGCTGGGGAAATTTGGTATTTGGCTGGTGGAATACTCCGTAAGCAAAATCTTCGGGTTTCATTTTCAGCGCATCCATCAGCGCTTTACCGGCTTCGGTGATGTGCTTGAAATAAGCCGGCTCCCCGGTAAACCGTTGGCCATGTTCGGGGTACTTCTGTTCCTGCCTTCTCCAGAAATCCGGTGTGTCAGTCACGTAAGAGTAGACCGCTTCGATTTCGGCCAACGACTTTTCTGCCGGTCCTAGAATATATGCCGCACCGCCAGAACTGGCGGTGTATTCGAGAGAATCACCTGGGCGTCCCTGGGCGATGTCCATACCAATACCCATGGCGTAATCAGCCATGTTTGAGCCAACCAGTGCAATGGCGGCCACGATGGCTTCAGTGCCAGCTTTGCATGCGAATTGGAAATCTGCAGCCTGAATGGAGGGCACCGCGCCGATGGCTTCCGCGACGATCGTGCCGGTTGGCTTCACAGCATAAGGGTGCGATTCCGAGCCAACCCAAACCGCTCGTAATTCATTCGCGGCGATCCCGGCACGCGCCAGTGCATTACGGGCAGCCTCGATTGACATGGTGGCGACATCCTCATCCAATCCAGCTACCGCTTTTTCCTTGACCGGCGAGCCGCTGGTGCCGTCAGTCCATATGCGCGCCACCTCCGTACCCGGTAGGCGATAACGCGGCACATAGGCACCATATCCGATGATGCCAACTTTCCGATCAGGGATCAGGGGTTTGATCCCGGTTTGTTCGTGCCCCTCATTTTTTTTCATTTGGATTCACTCCATTGTTTCATAATTGCTTCAGCACGATCGATACGCACTGTTTTCTCATTTATCAACTGATCAGCCAGCCTATCGATGTCTGGTCCTTTAGCACCAGCGGTTATCGCCACCTGTCGGGCGTGCAGACTCATATGCCCGCGCTGGATGCCCTCAGTCGCAAGAGCACGCAGGGCAGCCAGATTTTGCGCCAGACCGACTGAGACGATGATCCCGGCCAGGTCAGCGGACGTGGTCACACCCATCAGTTTCAGACAGACTCGTGCCATCGGATGAGCCTGGGTCGCCCCACCCACGATGCCGACCGCCATGGGCATCTCCAGTGTCCCCGCCAGGTCTCCCGCTGCATTCACACACCAGGTGGATAGGCTGGTGTATCTTCCATCGCGTGCGGCATAGGCATGCGCACCGGCTTCCACTGCGCGCCAGTCATTGCCAGTGGCAATCACAACCGCATCCACACCATTCATAATACCCTTGTTGTGTGTGGCCGCTCGATATGGATCAACTGTTGCAAATGCCCAGGCAGCGATGATGCCATCACGCACATTTTCGGCTGAAAAATCATTAAAAGCGAGCTGGTTCAGCTTAATAATGCAACTCGACTTTGTCAGGCGACGATCCGCCAGATTCGATAATATACGCAGATGAACCCGGCCTCCGGTGATTTTCGCGACCAGTGGAGCAAGTCGTTCCACAGCGGTATTTACCACATTGGCGCCCATGGCGTCGCGTACATCCATGATCAGGTGCAACACCAAAAAATTACCCACTGCCGGGTGTTCAAGTAACCGCACCTCCAGGTCACGCGGTCCGCCACCCAATTTCAACAATAACGGATCGCCGAGCCCCGCTTCCATTAGCAGTTCTTTTTTATGCGCCAGCAGTGATTCCCAAGCCTTTTGAGGGTCCTTAAGGTCCAGAATTTGGATCTGACCGATCATTTCAGGCGGATCGCTGATGGTTTTGAAGCCCCCGCCGGAACGCACCAGTCTGGCCATATATGATACTCCAGCCACCACCGAGGGTTCTTCAATCGCCATCGGCACAGGTATCTCATGTCCGTTAATCAAGAAGCCCTGTGCCACACCGAGTGGCAGTTGGAAAGTGCCGACCACATTTTCAATCATGTAGTCCGCCTGGTCGCTTGATAGCGCGTCAGCACCCTTAAAAACCGCCAGATCCGTACCATCAAGGCCGGTTAATGCCGCCAGCCGATCCAGCCGCTGTTCGATTGTCAGATCATAGAATTTTTTGCCTGTTTCACTCATATAAGTTCTTGGCTCATCGCAATCAAGCATGACTATATCCCGGCAGGTCTGGCAAAAGCTATCAAATTCAGAAACAAGACAAATTGGAGTAAAATTAGACACCTGAGCTTCTAAGAGGATGATTACCCTGACGCACGAACAACTTGAAGAGCGGCTGGCAGCCCTGCACCGGGCCAGTCTCGAACTTGTTCAGGATATCTCGCTGGAATCGTTGTTGGAACGTATCGCCATTGTTGCCTGTGAGCAGGTGAAAGCACGCTATGCAGCTGTGGGAGTGCTTAATGAAAATGGCGAGTTGGAGCAATTCATTCCGATTGGCATGAATCCAGCCGAAATTAGTAAAATGACGCACCCACCACGTGGAACCGGCTTGATCGGCGCTCTCATGAACACTCGCCAGACAATCCGCCTGGCCAATATCGCGGATGATCCACGCAGTGTTGGCTTTCCTCCCCATCACCCTTCTATGAGTACTTTTCTGGGTGTTCCAATTCGTCTGGGTGAGAGCCAGCTTGGTCAGATCTACCTGACTGAAAAATCTGATGGCAGCGAATTCAGCCACGATGATGAAATCGTTATCGAAACACTGGCGGCCTATGCAGCAGTGGCAATCTCCAATGCACGGTTGTACAAGGAACTGCGTCAACGTGACCGGGCCCTGACACGTCGTACGGACGACCTGACATTATTGAACGAACTTGCCTCCAAATTGACATCTGAACCGGATATCGATGAGATCCTGAATTCTGCGCTTGACCGGACAGTAGGATATATCAGCGTGATATCCAGCGAGATACACTTGCGTAATGAAGATAGCAACATCTTGCATCTGGTTGCCCATCGCGATCGCGGACCAGGAAGGATCTGGAATCGAGATTCCTTCGAGCTCGGGCAAGGTCTGGTGGGCACAACCGCACAAACCGGGCAGATGCAGGCCATCCGCCTGGCTGATGAGAAAAACACCTTCCTGCGCAAGACCGTCTTGAAATCGGATGTCCAGCAGATATTATGTTTCCCTTTAACCAGCCGAAGTGGCATATTGGGTGTGTTGACCATTGCCAGCCGTTATAACAAACCATTTTCTGAAACAGAGCTGCAACTAATGACCTCGCTCGGTTCGTGGACAGCGACTGCTATCGAGAACCTGCGGCTGAACATCAAGGGAAAACGTCTGGCGATATTGGAGGAACGCGAGCGCATCGCAATGGATCTGCATGATGGCATCATCCAATCCATCTATGCGGTCGGCCTCACACTCGAGCACGCCCGTCTTTTACTGGCTGAAGATGTGGAGCAGACCCGGGTCAAGATCCTGGAGTCCATCGAGGGTCTCAACAGCACCATCCGTGACATACGAGCTTACATCATGGACCTCAAACCACGCCAGCTGGTCGATGAGAACCTTGAAAATGGGATTGGCCGCCTGATCAAAGAGTTTGAGTCGACCAGCCAGATCGAAGCCACTCTTGTCATTAAAGCACAGGACCTTAACAGCATCCCTGCCGGTCAGGCGATTGCTCTTTTTCATATTTGTCAGGAAGCCCTGGGTAATGCCTCAAAGCATTCTCGCGCTCAGTATGTTGAAGTGTATGTATGGCGGACAGATGATCGTGTCGTACTCGAGGTCACAGACAACGGTCTCGGTTTTGAACAGGAAAAGGTAAACTCCAGCCTGGGTCATGGTCTTTCCAATATGCAGACTCGTGCGAAAAACGCAGGCGGAGATATCGAAATCACCACTGAACTCGGGCGGGGCACAACCATCATGGCATGGGTGCCCGTATAGACTGACTGACGCCCGCTCATCGGGTACAATCAGCCCATTCTGCCCCCGGATTAGAAATAATGCCCAAATCTGAACATCCAATCAGTGATAAAGCGGCCCTGCGAGGAGAACCTTCTTATGTATGGCGCGCCGGGCAGGAGCGTCGGTTGGTCATGATTCGTGAAGGTGCAGGTCAGCTGGCATCCGGCTTGATTTTGGTCGATGGTTGCGGTGTGGGCCAGTATCTGGCTCGATTGGCTGAACATGCCACTCTGGCAATCGGCCTGGATATCGAACTGGAGCGGGCGAAAGAGGCCCATCAAAGAGGACCCGCAGTAATCTGCGGGAATGGAGAGGCGCTACCATTTCCAGATGAGTATTTTGACCTGGTCCTCAGTCACGAGGTCATTGAACATGTCGCAGACGACCGGTCAGCAATGTGCGAGATGATACGTGTTCTAAAACCTGGCGGGCGACTGGTTCTTTTCTGCCCGAATCGTGGATATCCATTTGAAACACACGGCATATACTGGCGTGGGAAGTATCACTTTGGTAATATCCCGATGATCAATTACCTGCCACGCGGTCTGCGTGACCGGCTGGCACCACATGTAAAAATATATAATAGCCACGACCTGAAGGTGTTGTTGTCTGGATTGCCCGTCCGTATTCTGCAACGGCGAATTATCTTTGGGGCTTATGATAATATCATCGAGCGCTACCCAGTTGCCGGCCAAGGGCTCAGGAGAATACTTCAGGCTCTTGAAAAGACCCCGCTGGCCTTTTTGGGCCTGTCCCACTTTTGGGTTGTAGAAAAGTTATGTGTTTAGGATTATGTTTTCAGCCTGAAATCATAAATGCCACCCTTGTTTCTCCATACTTGTTTGCAGTTCGGGCAATGGAGATCTCCTTCAGACTCGGGTATCGCCGTGTCACATGCGAGACACTTATAAAAGCCCCTGCCTTGAGTCTCGCCTCGAGATCCTGTCGCCTGTGCCCGTAAAAAGACGCTGGGGGTCAGTTGAATCCAGGCTCCGCTGGCCTGCAACAATCCATCCAATCCAGCCAGTATTTTCGGGGGAATCGTTTTCTTTATAAAGCCCACCCGGAAATGCGAAACTGACAGTTGCCTTTGGATCGTAAAATGATTGCCCTCCAACCAGGACCGGATTGCTTGTGGGTGGAAATTAAAATTCAATCTGGTAAATTCAACCAGATCCCGGGAAAAAGGGTCCCAGGTTTGTTTTTTTAACCAATAACGCAGAATCGCTTTTAGATTGCGCTTGTTGGCATATTCCAGGATAAACACGGCTCCCGGGCTGAGGGCTGAACGCACCTGCGAAATCGCCAAGCTCGGGTCAGCCATATGGTGGAGTGTACGAATCATGGTGGCGCCATCACACAGACCATCTACAAATGGCAATCGGTATACATCCGCCGCCACATAGCGATAGCGCTCGTCATCCCCCAGGTGTTGCCGTGCCTGTTCAAGCTGGGTCATTGAGTAGTCCACCAGGATCACGCGTTCATATCCGGTATAACGCGGTGTATTACGCCCGGCTCCTGCGCCTATCTCCAGCAATAATTTACCACTTTCAGGCAGCAGTTTCCTTAATGCGATCTTCTCAGCAGCATCTTCATAATTTCGCCCGCCTTGATCCCAGAAGGTCTGCTGGTAGTCTGAGGCAGTATAGTCACAAACAGGGGGGGTCTCTTTTTTCATTCAGGTAACACAGTGCGCCGGGCAGGTTGATCGGCGGCACCCAGAGCGGCCGCCTTACCGCTGCTTCCTTTCGGACCTGACGGGGTTTGGGGGCTTCTGCCGCGCCGAGCCCGCCCGGACGCATACATAGCATACCATCATCCAACAAGGCGTGTCA
Source organism: Anaerolineaceae bacterium (assembly GCA_016936755.1). Lineage (GTDB taxonomy): Bacteria > Chloroflexota > Anaerolineae > Anaerolineales > Anaerolineaceae > JAFGXF01. Next base: position 8,243 of record JAFGXF010000060.1, read on the forward strand.
ACTTTCGATTGGGTGATTATTCGGAGCCTCTGGGTGTAAGGGTCGCCTGGAGAACCGGTATTCCACTAATCTCCCAGACTTGCAGGTCTGAGAAGTTGACTGTTAGGACACTCGCGCCAGAGGCATGTGCATGCAGCCCAACCAAACCACGCGGAAACGCAGGGTCCAGCACAGTAAACTGGTAGACCCCGTTCACAAAAAATCTCATTTCATTGCCGTAAGCCCACACCCCGAGACGGGTTGACCCTCCGATATCCGGGGTGACTTTACCGCTTGCAGGTTTCCAATCCTTCAACGGAATTCGCTCAGAGATCTTATCCCGCTCGGCTCGCACCTGCCCATCACATGAAAGTAGGAATGCATAGAAATCTGAAACATTACCAGCTCGAACAACCAACCCATAGGCATCCTGAGCAACGCACAGGTTGGGGCTGGCGGTAACTTCAATATAGAAGTTGGTTAATGTTGGCTCCTGGCGAAAACTGGTGAGGATCCCTTTCGGGGCGGATACTGCCAGCGTCATCTCATTCAGGCCAAAAGCAATTGAACCATCATTAAAACGGCCCAGCAACCACAATCCTGGCCGGGTGAAATCGTCGGCCACAATTATTCTCCCCAGGTTGGTTTTTTGTTCCGGGGTGGGCGTCATTGTGGCCGGGAGAGGTGTGTTGGTGGGAGTCTCGGTCGCCGGAAACCAAACAATGGTGGGGGTTTCGGTTACGCCCGGAGGGGTATCCTGCATCGAAAGTTGTCCGCCATCCGAAACCTGCAGGCAGGCAGCTAAAATCAGCAATGGCAAACAAGCAAGAAATAGTCGCGTAGTCCTTAATTCAAACATGTCTTGATAACCGCACCTGATAATTATACTTGTCTGGTAAGAATGTTATAATTTTCCACTGGTGATTATCATGAAGAAACCGTTGGTGATGTTATTAATTATTCTTGTCCTGGTTGCATCAACTGTTTATTTTGCGTCCGTACCTGCTCAGGCAAGCAACAGATTCCCCCAGGCAGTTTATCAAACTCCGACACCGGATGAAACAGGACGGATTATGTACACCGTTAAGGAGGGTGAAACCTGTCTCAGTATATCGTTATTAACCAAAACCTCACTCGAAAATATTCGCGCATTGAATAATCTGGATATCAACTGTTCGATATTTTCCGGTCAACAATTGCTTCTAATGGTGGTCATAGAAACCCCGATTGTGGCGACCATCGACATCACCGACACACCATCCGGACCGACGCCGACTCCCTTCCGCGGCAATGGCCAGATCTGCATTGTACTGTTCGACGATGTGGATGGCAACGGCAGGAAGTCAGACACAGAAACTCTTATCGCAGATGGCAGTATCAGTATCTCTGACCGCGTGGGTTCTGTCAGTTTAACCGGCAAGAGTGCTGCGGGCGAGGATCCAGTCTGTTTTATTGACATACCCGAGGGGGATTACAACATCAGCATAGCCGTGCCGGAAGCATATAACCCGACAACCGCTTTGAACTATCCGCTTTCATTGAAAGCCGGGGACATGGCCACAATCGACTTTGGTGCGCAATCGAAGGAATCATCTGAAAAGATACGGGGTGGCTCCTCCTCATGGCTCGGCATTGTTGGCATTATCCTGGTTCTCATTGGTATTGGTATGGGTGTCTACCTCTGGCGCTCAAACAGAATACGCTGACCTCTCAACCATATCGTTCCTCTTTCCATACATCCCCTCGATTATGATACCCGGCATTTTCCCAGAAGCCGAGTTTATCTTCTTTTAGGAACTCCAGTCCTCTGAGCCATTTTGCCCCTTTCCAGAAATAAGATTGCTTCAAGTCAGGCTGGCCGATAATACTGCCGATGACCCCACGCAGTGGAAAGCCGTGTTCGGGAGTAAGTATTTGACCATTGAAATGAGTGGCCAGAATGAAATTGTTAGCCAGCACGGTTTCCAGCGGCAGGTTGGTGGCGTAGCCATGCTCGGCATGCTGCAAGACATACTGTGCAGTTGGCTTGATCTGGATGAATCCCTCATTTATCAAGTCGGCGACTGACACACCTTCCCATATTGTGTCAAACATACTCCAACCAGTCACGCAATGGATGTCCATTTTTAGACTGGTGCGCGGGAACTGGTTGAACTCCTCCCAAGACCAGTCCCTGTTTTCGATCACCTCTCCCCATACCCTGAAGTTCCATGTTTCAGGATTAAAAACCGGGATTGGCCCATAATGCAAAACCGGGAATTTTACCGTCACTGCCTGGTTGGGTGGCAGGCGCCCTTGTCGGCGTACTTGCTCTTCAACTTCCCGGCGATCTCTTTCCGTTTCTGTCATGATCATCTCCCAGTAAGTGTTTACTCTATTGGATAGCAATTTCCTCGCCAGGTTTCATCACTTTTACCTTTGCGCTGGTCTCCATCTCAACTCGTTCTGCCCAAGCTGCCACATCCTGCTGGATCAACTTGGTGGTGTTGTAATGGATGGGTATTACCATCTGTGGTTGTAGCAGTTTCACTGCACGCAGAGCATCCCCTGGCCCCATGGTGTAATTGTCACCAATCGGCAGGATGGCAACATCGAGCCCCTCCTCACCGATCAGTTTCATATCCCCGAATAGGCCGGTATCCCCGGCAAAATACAAACGGTCGCTGTACGGGGTGGTCAGCAGAAAACCAGCCGGGTTTCCACCATATGTGCCATCCGGTAATTTTGACCCATGGGTGGCTGTTGTCAATTTCAGATAACCGAATGGATGAGAAAATCCGCCACCGATGTGCTGGGCATGTGTTTTAACTCCTTTTTCACGAAGCCAGTCGCAGATCTCAGCGTTGCTGATGACCGTTGCACCAGTCCGTTTGGCGATTGCCACTGAGTCACCCAGATGGTCGCCATGCCCATGCGAAACCAGGATGAAATCAGCATCGATTGTATCTGGTTTAACCGGTGACATGGGATTGCCCGACAAGTAGGGATCGATCAGAATTCGATGCTGGTCCACATTCAATAGGAAAGCGGAATGACCATACCATGTCAATAAAAAACTCATATCGCCTCCTTCTCAACAGAATCGCTGGGTCGATTATTATAATTTTAACATCGTTCCATAATCATTAATGTGCCCACTCCAACACTTGTTGTATCATTCAAGGACTTCCAGTTTTGCCACGGCTGCGTCCAATCGTTTAAAACCGACTGATGTAAAAGCTACATCCACGATCTCGCTGCCATCTATGATGCGGTCATCGATGATCAGCCCTTCACCCCAGACCCCATGCCGGATGCGCATTCCAGCCTTGTATAGAGGATTAACCGGTTTTTTAACCTGCTGTTGAGTATTATGGCTGGCAGTGTGCCAGCTTTGATATGTTTGATGGCTGCCAAAACGCATGGACCGCCTGCCATATACCAGAATGTCGGTCGGTATTTGCTCCAAGAAACCAGAGGGAATCGTGTTGTCATATGTACCAAAGGTGGCCCGCGCTTCAGCCCTGACAAGGAAGAGCTGATCTCTAGCTCGGGTGATGCCAACATAGAACAGGCGTCGTTCTTCAGCCATTTCTTCAGGATCGTCACGTGACCGGCTGTGAGGCAGCAAGCCATCATCCAACCCGGTGATAAAGACCTGGGAAAACTCGAGCCCCTTGGCTGCATGCAGGGTTAACAAGGTGGGTGTGTTAATGTGATCAGGCATTGTATCCTGATCTGACACCAGGGCGATTGTCTCCAGAAAATCGACTAGATTGCGGTCCAAGTACTCAAAGGCGATGCGGCGAAGCTCCATCACATTTTCCCACCGATCAATACCTTCCTCGCTTTGGTCATCAACATACGCCTGGTAATTGACATCCTCCAGAATGCGATCGAATAGTACCGGAACGGATATATGATCCTTTTCAGCATGCCAGCCAGCCAGGAGGGATCCAAAATCCGCCAACAGATGTTGGCCCTTGCCGGCGAATTCGTTCCAATAGGGTGACTTGTCGGCTTCCGCCAGGCTTATCAGTAATCTTCCAGGACTGAGCTTGTGCCGGTATGCAATGATCAATAAATTACTGACCGTTTTTTCTCCTACACCCCGCGGGGGAACATTAATGACACGCGCAAGGCTGATATCATCATCCGGATTGTGAACCAGGCGCATGAAGGAAATCACATCTTTGACCTCCCGGCGACCATAGAAACGTTGCGCGCCCACCAAACGGTAAGGAATACCGGCGCGCAAAAAAGTCTCTTCCAGCAAGCGGGATTGAGCATTTGTCCTATACATGATCGCGAAATCGCCTCCTTGCGCCCTGCCTGAGGTCGTCAGTTGGGCAATCGTATCCACAACATAGGTTGCCTCTGACTGGTCATCTGCGGCTTCGTACAGTACGATTTTCGCGCCCTGACCACGCTCGGTAAATAGTTTTTTGGGGGTGCGATTGTTGTTTTGGTCAATCACCGCCTGGGCAGCGTCCAAAACATTCTGTGTCGAACGGTAATTTTGTTCCAACAGCAGTTTGGTCGCCAACGGGTTGTCTTCTTCAAATCGCAATATATTTCGGTAATCTGCGCCACGCCAGCGATAGATCGATTGATCCTCATCCCCCACGACATAGAGATTACCATGGATAACGGTAAGTGATTTTAATAAAGCATATTGAGCCTGGTTCGTATCCTGAAACTCATCCACCAATGTATGTTCAAACCATCGGGAATAGGCGCCGCATACATTCTGATGATCCTCCATGAGTATGGCGGTATACATCAACAAATCGTCAAAATCCACTGCGTTATTGGAGATCAACATTTGCTGGTATCGTTCATAAACTCGCCTGACAACTTCGTCCCGATATGAATTTACCACCAACCGGTCTGGCAGGCACAGGTCATTCTTGGCGCGCGAGATGGCTGCATGAACACTGGCCGGGCGGTGAAGTTTCTCGTCAATGTTCAACTCGCGTATTGCTTTCTTTACCAACCGGATTTGATCGTCCTCGTCATATATAACAAAGTTGGTTTTAATGGGAAGGTACTCAACTTCGCGCCTCATGATACGTGCACAGATGGCATGAAATGTCCCCAACCAAATACCTTTAATCTCCCGATCCAACAATACTTCAACTCGTCTTTGCATTTCCCGCGCCGCTTTATTGGTGAAGGTTACTGCAAGAATGCTGGTCGGTTTCACGCCCCGTTTCTTAACGAGATAGGCGATACGGTGGGTCAATACACGTGTCTTGCCCGATCCAGGTCCCGCCAGGACCAATACCGGTCCATCTGGAGCGGTCACTGCTGCGCGTTGTTGTGAATTCAAGGATTTTATAAGCTCTTCCATCGCCACGCATTGTACCCCAGGCCTCCTTGGCTTGCCGTAACTTTTAAGATTGCTTCGGGTGGTTGTCACTTCTCCGTCTTCAGGCTACAATCTAATCATGCCTTGGAATCTGGTCGGACACGATTGGGCCGCCAACATACTGGCGCAACACATACAACACGATACAGTCAGACACGCTTATCTTTTTTGTGGTCCGGCTGGTGTCGGCCGACACAGTTTGGCCTTGCTCTTTGCTCAGGCTTTAATTTGCCCTGACACCCGGGAGAACGGCCAGCCCTGTCTTGTCTGTTCAAGTTGCAAACGCATTGCACGCATGCAACACCCTGACCTTTTAGTGGTATCCGTTGCAGATAACCGCAAGGAAATCCTGATTGAACAGGTACGTTCGCTGCAGCATGACTTGTCTCTGGCTCCCTACGAGGCGCCGATCCGGATCGGCTTATTATTGGATTTCCAGAATGCCTCAGATAATGCCCAGAATGCAATCCTTAAAACGCTTGAAGAGCCGTCTTCACGTGCAGTGTTGCTGGTCACTGCCAGCCGCCCGGAAGACCTGCTGCCCACCATTTCATCGCGGTGTGAGGTGTTCCTGCTGAAGCCGGCTCCAATAGAAGAAGTGGCCCTAACTCTCGAAAATAAAGAAGGGTTACCTAAGGATTCTGCCCGTCAGATTGCACATCTTTCTGGAGGATGTTACGGTCGTGCGATGGCGTTGCATATGGACCCCGCAGTGATTGAAAAGGATACTGCATATATCGATGGGTTGATACATGCCATGGCCTCAACATTGCAGGAACGATTTGCCTATGCAGAAGAACTTACACATCGCAAGCCTTCTGCACGGGCGAGCCTTCAAGAGGCGATCAGGGTGTGGATCTCATTTTGGCGGGATGTATTAATTATCAGGGGTGGTGGGAACGCCCCGCTCATCCATATCCGACATGAAACGACTTTACGGAAAGTATCTGAAATCATCTCGCTTCCAGACCTCCATACACAATTAATACATCTTGAAGAAGGCTTGGACAATCTCGATAAAAACGCAAATACCCGGTTATTGGCAGAGGTGTTGTTGATGGAACTACCCCATCTGCATGTACCTGGAACAATGAAAATTTAAGTGACTTGTTCCTCGACAATCGCTTTCCGTAGTGTCTTTGCCAGTCGGCCAAATTGTGGCTGGTAACGAGTGTTTTCATCACGTGGTCTGGGCAAGTTTATTCGCAAATCCAGATTTATAAGGGCTGGTCTGGGTGAGAGAACGATAACTCGGTCCGAAAGAAAAACGGCTTCAGATATCGAGTGTGTCACCATGATCACGGTTTTACGGCTTACCTGCCAGATGTTTAACAACTCAACACCCATGCGTTCGCGTGTCAGGGCATCCAGTGAGCCGAAGGGTTCATCCAATAGCATCAATGCCGGGTCATGGATTAAAGCGCGCGCAATAGCCACGCGTTGTAACATTCCACCTGACAAATCCCTCGGGTAGCTGTCCCCAAAACCATCCAGCCCAACCAGATGGATCAATTCTCTTATCCGCTTACTGTAACTGCCCGGTGGGTATCCGGCGATCTCAAGCGGTAGAGAAATATTGCTATAAACAGTCCTCCAAGGCATGAGATTGGCCTGCTGAAACACCAGACCGACCGCTGGTTTACTGGAATCCGGTAAGCTCGTAAAGGCCACGTTACCTGCACCTGGGGATAACAATCCTGCAATCACTCGCAGTAGAGTGGTTTTCCCACACCCCGAAGGGCCCAGGATGCTTAAAAATTCATGTGGGTAAACCTGGAAGGATAACCCTCCGATCACATTTAATGTGTCTGCGCCCTTTGCTGGAAAGCACACCCTTAGATTGGCGATGGTCAAGACTGGGTTGTTAGGGTGTTGAGACATAATAATCAGGGTAGAAAATCGTTGGTAAACGCCTTACTCAAATCGACATCTCCCTTCAGCAGGTCCATACTCTTGAGAATCGAGCTCATGTTTTCCCAGGCATTTGGATCACTGAAACCAAGCGTAGGTCCTTGCCAGAGTTCGATCGAACGCATCAGAACCCGTTTTTGTACGTTCTCGTCTGACTGTGCCAGCGTTTCCACATATCTGAGGCTGATTTGATAAGCCTCGTCTGGGTTCGCGATTGTGTCGCGTATACCATGCAGAAGTGCACGGACCATGCTTTTGACCATTTCGGGGTCTTCCTTCAGGGTCTTTTCGTTGGTTATCAACCCATTTGATACCAATGTCAGGTAGTCGTCAACGCGAATCAAATCTGTGGGGTAACCCTGGCTTTGCAGAACTACCGGTTCATTGGCTACATATATCACTACTGCATCGACCTGATCAGTCGCCAGCATTTCCACCTGGTTGAAACCGATCACCTCCAGACTGACATCCTGCTCAGATATACCACCTGCCTGCAGGATTGTCCTGAGACCTATATAACTGGCACCCGACAAAACAGGTAATCCGATCGATCTGCCCCGTAAATGATCTGGTTCGAGTAAACCGTTTCCAGCCTTGGAAGCCACTGCTACAGGGTATTTCTGATACCAGGCCATTACGTAGACAACCGGGATTTCTTGTGCCCGCGCCAATAGTATCTGCTCCCCAGAGGCTATTGCGAATTTAATCTCATCGGCACCCAGTAGTGTTACCGCATCTGTCTCAAAACTATAATCCAGTATCAGGTTTATATTCTCTTCCTCGAAATATCCCTTTTCCATGGCGACATAAATAGGGGAAAACTGCACATTGGGAATATAGCCCACCGGCAAACGGACCTCTTCCATATGCGATGGTGTGTTGATTGTCATATCAGGTTCCAACAAACAACCGCTCATCCCAACCAGGACTAAAGAAATCAAAAGTATGTTTTTTTTCATTGCCTCTCACCTGAAGATGTCTGCCACCCAAGCAGCCTCTTCTCAATTAAGATAACCAGTCCATACAGACTGAGAGCCATCGCGATTAATGTTCCAATGGCCACAAAAACCAACGCGGTGTCGTACTGCCCGCGGGCAATATTCACTAAAAATCCCAGTCCTTTATCAGATCCGACAAATTCACCCACTACCGCTCCTATAACCGCCAATGTGGCTCCAATTCGAAAACCCCCTAACAGGATGGGTAATGCAGCGGGCAATTCCAGAAACAGGATGTTCTGAGTACGGCTGGCATGCAGAGTACGCATCAGGTCTCGTAACTCTTCGGGAACTGCCCGCACGCCCACAACGGTGTTCACTAAAACTGGAAAGAAGACGACCAGGCTGCAAATCAGTACTTTGGAAATCATGCCAGGGCCAAACCATAATACCAACAACGGGGCCAACGCGACTATTGGTATTGCCTGACTGGCAACCAGATAAGGAGATAAAAATCGTTCCATCATCCGTGATTTTGCAACCACATAGCCAAGTAACACAGCCAAACCCGCCCCTAAAGCCAGCCCCAGAACAATCTCATAAGCAGTGACCCAGATGTGCCGCCATAGACTGCCATCAATTGCCACCTCAATCAACCGACTCCAGACCTGCTGGGGAGAAGGAAGAATAAATGCCGGCAATCCGGTCGTTTCAACAGCCACCACCCAGATAAGCAACCCTGCAATCAGGGATAAAATAACCGACCAAAGATTAATCAGCCTTTGTCTTATCATCGTTTTGTAAATATATAGATAATGCCCTGGATAAAATCATCCGGGGCAGAGATTTGCATGCCGTTTAATTAACACAACCCGAGTATGATTCGGGAGGCATGTGATGAATCAACTAGAGCTTAATTCATCGATCCTTCTTTCATTCGGACTATACCGCCGGCTCCGGACTTCAACCGGATCATGCGCACCTGCGCTCGTGGGCTGCCTTTTCAGGTCACCACCGATCGGGATTTGAGATCACGATATCTCTCACCCTGCCCCGAAGGTTTTATTCAATTGTCATTAGTATAGTCATTGCCCCGTTTGATGTCAAGTCACTCGCTGCAGAACAATTAAAATGCTCCCGGGCATACTATTTGATATGCTGATGACTGGTGTTGATTTCCATTAACGCTGTGCTGATATAATGAACACATGGAATTGACCCCTGATATCGTTAAGCGTATTGCTGATCTGGCACGACTCGAATTGACTGAAACTGAAGTCGAACTGTACTGTGTACAACTCTCTGCAATTCTTGAATATGCTGCCAGGCTGCAGAAAATCGACACCCATGAGATTCCACCAACATCAAGCATCCTGCCGTCCCACAGCCTGTTGCGTGAAGACGATCCGGTTGAGGGGCATAATCGAGAAGAGATTTTAAAAAATGCACCCGCAATTAAACGGGAACAATACCAGGTTCCTCCGATTCTTGATTGAGCAATGAAAGAACTGACCGATCTGACCACCCGTGAGGCCAGCTCACTGCTGCAGCGGGGAGTAATATCCAGCATGGAGTTGACCAAAGCCAGCCTTGAAATAATCGAGCGCCTGGAACCCTCCATTCACGCATTTATCACACTCACTACAGAACTGGCACTTAAACAGGCCCGGGCTGCAGATCTTCGCCTCAAGCAGGCTCGTCAGGATAAATCAATTCCACTTCCACCGCTTTTGGGTATCCCCATTGTTGTGAAGGATGTCTTATGCCTTAAGGGTATTCGTTGTACTGCCGGATCACGTATTCTGGATAACTTCACAGCACCATATACAGCCAGCGCGGTACAACAATTATTGGATGCGGGTGTGGTTATTCTCGGAAAGACAAATACTGATGAGTTTGCCATGGGATCATCAACCGAGAATTCGGGCTTTGGTGCCACAAAGAATCCATGGGATATCAACCGGGTTCCCGGTGGTTCAAGTGGCGGTTCTGCAGCAGCAGTATGCGCTCGTTATGCCAGTCTGGGCCTGGGATCAGACACCGGCGGAAGCATCCGTCAGCCAGCCTCTTTTTGTGGATTAACCGGACTCAAGGTCACTTATGGCAGAATCTCGCGTTACGGTTTGATCGCGTATGGCTCATCTCTGGATACAGTTGGTGCGCTGGCCCGTAATGCCGATGACCTGTTCCTGGCTTTTAAAGGCATGGCCGGGTATGATCCAATGGATGCCACCAGCTCCGCCGAACCACTTGGGGATCTCAACCTGAATGAACAGATTGACATAAAAGGGTTGAGGATCGGAATTCCAAAGGAATATTTCATTGCGGGCGTCCAGGCTGAAGTGAATCAGGCAGTGCGTGCTGCCATAACCCTCCTTGAGTCCCAGGGCGCCGTCGTAAATGAGGTAAGTCTGCCACACACAGCAGAGGCTCTGCCTGTCTATTATTTGATCGCCCCTGCAGAGGCCTCCGCGAATCTTGCGCGCTTTGATGGCGTCCGGTTTGGCCTGCGCGCCACACAAACCAGCATGATAGAAATGTACAAACAAACCCGGGGCCACGGTTTCGGGTCGGAGGTTAAACGGCGCATCATGCTGGGTACATATGCTCTATCCGCCGGTTATTATGATGCCTATTATGGACAAGCTCAAAAGGTACGTACTTTGATCAAACGGGATTTCGATGCTGCCTTCCAGGCGGTGGATGTAATCGCTGCGCCGGTAGCCCCATCGACTGCTTTTCTCTTTGGTGAACATACCAATGACCCACTGGCGATGTACCTTGAGGATGTTTTCACTTTGCCAGCCAACCTGGCCGGTATTCCAGGGTTGGCATTTCCAACCGGGTTCGACCAGAACAACCTGCCAATCGGTATGCAATTGATGGGCGCACCATATTCAGAAGGATTACTGTTGAAGACCTGTCACGCTTACCAACAGATGACTGAACACCACCTAAAAAAACCAGCGTTGAGCACACTGCTATCAACCAGGTGAATAAATGAATAAAGGATTTTACCGTGTCTGAAACCCTGAAGATAATTGTTCCCATGGCCGGGCTTGGAACCCGGTTGCGTCCGCTTACTTTGACCAGGCCGAAGCCATTACTATCTCTAGCTGGTCGAACTGTTCTGGATTTCTTCCTGGACACATTTACCAGCATTCCACTTACTCGCCAGATGGATTATGTGTTCATCGTTGGGCAGATGGGTGAACAGATCAAGGAGTACATCAGCAAGAATTACCCACAAATTCCCGCTCAATATGTTACACAAACTGAAATGCGCGGTCAGTCTGATGCCATATTTCTGGCCAAAGAATATCTGGTTGGCCCCGCCATCGTAGCGTTCTCAGACACATTGGTGGAGGCTGATTTTTCACCTTTGGCTAATGAAAGCGCAGATGCAGTGGTATGGGTCAAGCCGGTGGAGGATCCACGTCGATTTGGCGTGGCTGAGACCGATGATGCTGGTTTCGTGAAGCGGTTAATCGAAAAACCACAGGATATGAGTAATAACCTGGCGATCGTCGGTGTTTATTATTTCAAGGAAAGTCGAAATCTCTGTGACGCCATCACAGAGCAGGTTAACCGCAAGCTTAGCCTGAAAGGTGAGTACTACCTGGCAGATGCCGTAAATATCCTGCTTGAGCAGGGTTTGAAGATGCGCACCAGACCCATCGATGTCTGGTTGGATGCCGGAACTCCTGATGCCATGCTTGCCACCAATCACCATCTATTGGAAAATGGAAATGACAATTCGGGCGATATTCCCAAGCGCAAGGATGTGGCCATTATTCCACCTGTCTTTTTACACCCTGAAGCGATTGTTGCGAATTCCGTAATCGGACCCAACACATCCATCAGTGCCAATTGTAAAATTCGTAACTGTGTAATCTCAAATGCCATCCTGGGAGACGAGACAGAAATTAACAATCTGGTGATTGATGATGCAATTCTGGGTTGTAATGCCCGGGTATCAGCAAATCCCATGCGTTTGATTCTCGGAGATCAGAATGAGGTGGATCTATGAGTGAACTTGTACAATGTCATTCGGGTTTCCGTTATGCCGACAGACCTGTTTCATTCCTATGGGAGTCAAACAAGTATAAAATAACCCGCATAATACAAGAAGGCAAGACTGAAGGCGGCTTGTCCTTCACAGTTGCAACAAAATCCGATAGTGTCTTCCGTTTGCTCTATGATGAATGCAACGATCAATGGCTTATTTACCCTGCAGGGCATTTGGAATAAGGAGAGTACATGCGCTCGAATTATTTATCCAGGCGCGTAGCTGGTTTGCGTGTCTCTGGAATTCGTAAATTTTTTGACATTGCCGATGCAATGAAGGATGTGATCTCGTTGGGTATTGGCGAGCCTGATTTCGCCACACCCGCGCCCATATTAGAAGCAGGAAAGAAGTCCCTTAACCTGGGTGAAACACACTATACCTCCAATGCCGGGAAACAAGACCTTCGTCAAGCCATATCAGATCATTTACTTTCTCTTTACGGAATAGGTTATGATCCTGGTAGTGAACTGATAGTTACAGTTGGGGTCTCTGAAGCTCTTTATATAGCATGTACGGCTTTATTGGATCCAGGGGATGAGGTTCTCATCCCCACGCCTTGTTTCGTTGCTTATCAGGCAGAGGTTCTTTTAGCAGGAGGGGTTCCTGTCGAAATACCAAGCCGCTATGAAAATCAGTTTTCACTTGAGCCGGCTGATCTGGAAAAGGCTATTACATCCCGTACCAAAGCCATCCTGATCGGCTATCCCAATAACCCTACCGGAGCTGTAGCATCTCGCGAAATCCTTCTTGAAGTTGCACGAATTGCTGAGGGTCACGACTTAATTGTCATCTCAGATGAAATCTATGATCGCCTGGTATATGGTGTCGAGCATGTCTGCTTCCCTACATTAGCAGATGTAAAAAAGCGGACCATCTTGTTGGGTGGTTTTTCCAAGGATTATGCGATGACTGGTTGGCGCATTGGTTATGCCGCGGGGCCAGCAGAGCTCATTCAGGGCTTGGTCCGTGTTCATCAATACACGGTCATGTCGGCTCCAACCATTGCCCAGTCAGCAGCACTTGAAGCTCTCAAGAGTGGAGAGTCCTATGTACAGGATATGTTGTCTGAGTATGATCGCCGCCGCAAATTGATCGTTTCTGGATTCAACAATCTTGGTCTGGATACTTTTGAGCCACGTGGTGCATTTTATGCCTTTCCAAGTATAAGAGCAACCGGGATGAATGACAATGAATTTGCTGAAAAATTACTCAGTGAGGAGCATGTGGCCGTGGTTCCCGGCTCAGCATTCGGACCCGGCGGTGAAGGTTTTGTGCGCTGTTGTTATGCAACTTCCTATGAACAAATCGAGGAGGCTCTTCAACGAATAGAAAAATTCATGCAGCGTTATGGTTAATTTGTGATGAGTACTCAATATACCCCGGTTATCGGACTTGAGGTACACGCTGAGCTTCTAACCCGCACCAAGATGTTCTGTGCCTGCCCGGTGGTGGATACTGCCATAACAAAACCGAACACTTCGATTTGCCCTGTATGCTCAGGCATGCCGGGTGCATTGCCGGTCATTAACCGCCAGGCAGTTGAATTGGGCTTGCGAGTAGCCCTGGCACTGAACAGTAACATTGCTCCATTCAGCCTGTTCGCCAGAAAGAACTATTATTACCCCGACCTGCCCAAGGGATATCAAATATCCCAATATGAATATCCGTTGGCACTCGGGGGGGCATTGACCGTGACCACCTCAAGCGGGGCAGAAACCATCCAGCTGCGCCGGATCCATTTGGAAGAGGACACCGGAAAACTGACTCACGCTTCTGATAACCAGGGTAAATACTCACTGGTGGATTTAAACCGCGCGGGTATTGCCTTGTTGGAAATAGTTACCGAGCCGGTATTGCACAGCCTTGAATCCGTCAGGGCTTATTCCACAGGGCTTCGCGCAATCCTGAAATATATAAAAGCCAGTTCCGGCGATATGGAAAAAGGCGCCATGCGCTTTGAAGCCAATATTTCCATGATGAAAGTAAATGATCTGGAACTCGGCAAGCGTGTAGAAATAAAGAACTTGAACAGTTTTCGCGCAATGGAGAAGGCGATCCAATATGAAATCGATCGCCAGACCAGAATACTTGATCAAGGCGGATTGGTCGATCAAGAGACAGTTGGTTGGGATGACACAAATGGGAGAACGATCAGTCAAAGAAGCAAGGAAGAAGCCCATGACTACCGTTATTTTCCGGAACCTGACCTGCCCCCATTGATTGTTGAAGAAAGCTGGATAGATAGTATCCGGTTATCCCTCCCGGAATTACCTCTCGCAAAAAAAATGCGTTTTATCAGTACCTTTGAACTGAATGATTATCATGCAGCGTTACTTTGTATTGATCCGGACGTGGCTGATTATTTCGAGCAAGTTGTCCAGTGTAAAGCACCTGTTTCTCCTCAGCAGATTGCAAATTGGATTACGGGTGACGTTTTTGCATATTGCAATCAGCGTGAATTATCCATTTTGGAGATTCCGATTACTCCTACAGTCTTAAGTTACATTATTGATCAGGTGGAAAATGGCAAGATCAGCCGTGCCAACGGCCGCCAGGTCCTTATTGAAGCAATGTCTTCCGGTAACCGACCAGAGCAACTCATCCAGGAACATGGCTACGGTATTCTGGAAGACGAAGCTGCTCTGACAACAATGGTGAACAATTTAATCACACAAGCAGCCAGTGAAGCAAAAGCTTACCGATCCGGAAAAGTGTCTCTGCTCGAATGGTTCGTTGGCCAGGCTATGCAGCAGACACATGGTAAAGCAGACCCCAACCACTTGCGGGAATTGATCCGGAAAACACTGGATAAGCAGGTTACAAATAACCAGTGATAGAATCAACGTCGATAAAGTGGCAAAAATAATATTGACTTTCAGCTGATATCCTTTACACTTATAAGGGTGTTTTGAGAATTGGAGGAGTGGTGATCAAACCAATTGTCTTCCAACAAGAGCAAGACTGCGGGCACAGGACCGAGGTGCCCGCTTATTGTTTAATTAGGATCAAGTTCAAGAAATAAGGAGAAGAATATGGCAGGAACAACTAATGCTTTTGAGATGGCTCAGCAACAATTCGATCATGTAGCAAAGCTATTGAAACTGGATCCGCAGGTATGTGAATTGCTGCGTTGGCCAATGCGAGAGTTCCATTTCCGTATCCCTGTTCGTATGGATAACAGCAGCATTCGTGTTTTTGATGGTTATCGCATACAGCATAACGATGCGCGTGGTCCATGCAAAGGAGGCATTCGTTTCCACCCGGCAGAAACCATCGACACGGTTCGTGCCCTGGCAACCTGGATGACCTGGAAATGTGCCGTTGCGGACATTCCACTTGGGGGTGGCAAAGGTGGCGTTATTGTCGATCCGGCCACGCTATCGACATCAGAAAAGGAACGCCTTTGCCGAGGTTTCATTCAAGCGATCTGGCGCAATATAGGACCCCGCCAGGACGTACCGGCCCCAGATGTGGGTACGACTCCCCAGATGATGGGTTGGATGATGGACGAATATTCCAAACTGATTGGGCAGTATACACCCGGGGTCATCACGGGAAAACCACTGGGTGGCGGTGGTTCGCTGGGAAGAACAGAAGCAACCGGTTTTGGTGTGGTCTATACCATCCGGGAAGCCATGAAACACAATAAGATGGAACCCGGAAAATGCACAGCGGCCATCCAAGGCTTCGGGAATGTATCACAGTATGCCGCAATCGGGTTTACTGATCAACTTCACGGTAAAGTGGTTTGTGTCTCATACTGGGATCGGGATGATCGAAAACCCTATACGGTGAGTAAATCAGAGGGCATTGACCCGATTTTCCTCAAGTCAATTGCCGATCAATATGGCTCAATAGATAAGGAAAAAGCCAGGGCTGCTGGATATTCCATTGAGGATGGAGATGCCTGGCTGAGTAAAGATGTGGATGTGTTAATTCCGGCTGCCCTTGAGGGTCAAATCAACGGTGAATCTGTTAAAAAAATCAGCAAACAGGTAAGGATGGTGGCAGAAGGTGCTAATGGACCAACTACACCTGAGGCGGATGAGTATTTGAAGGCCAACAACGTTTTTATCCTGCCTGATTTCCTTTGCAACTCTGGCGGTGTGACTGTCTCGTATTTTGAGGGTGTTCAGAATGACATGAATTATTACTGGTCAAACGAAGAAGCTCTCAGCCGTCTGGATACCAAGATGACACAGGCTTTCAACAGCGTTTTGGAAATGTCGCTATCCGAATCTGCTTTTATGCGAGACGCTGCATACATGGTCGCCATCGATCGCGTAGTTAAAGCCATGCAATTACGTGGTTGGATATAAAACCCTCTATATCAATATAAGAAAAACTCCCCGGAAATGGGGAGTTTTGACTTGTATCAAACCTTTTTTACCAGGCGGCGGGTAAAGAAGAGTTTTGTTAACTCTGCTGCTATCGATGGGATAATCAGCAATGGGATTATCTCTGACCATTGCAGCCAACCCAATGGACGTGTGTTGAAGACGGTCTGCAAGAAAGGCACATATACCACCAGCATGATCAGAACCAGTGATGACAGAACAGCCAAGTTCATAAATTTATTGCCAAAGGGGCCAATCTTTAGTATCGGGTAATATTCCGAACGGGCGGTATATGCCCGCAGAAGTTCGGAACAGGAAAGAGTAACAAAAGCCATTGTCTCTGCGAATTCAATATGTTGGGAATCTGTATACCGGCCAATATAAAAGGCGATTAAGGTGACGGCCGTGATAGCCACAGTCTGAATCACTATCCCGATCTGCATGTTACGGTTAATGATGGGTTCTTTTACCGGCCTGGGTTTCTGGTTCATGATGTCGGGATCACCCTTCTCAGTACTCAACGCCAGGGCGGGTGCACCATCTGTGATGAGATTAAGCCATAGTAATTGAATCGCAGTCAAAGGCGGTGGCCAGCCAAAGATCGTCGCCAGAAAGATGACACATATTTCTGATACATTGCATGAAATCAGAAAGTAAACAAACTTTCTGATATTGCTATAGATGATCCTGCCCTGCTCTATTGCAGAGACGATACTGGCGTAGTTGTCGTCCGTTAAGACCATATCAGCCGTTTCTTTAGCGACATCTGTTCCTGTGATTCCCATTGCCACGCCGATATCTGCATGTTTGATTGCCGGCGCATCATTCACACCGTCACCGGTCATTGCCACTATTTCTCCATTGGAACGCAAGGCGTCCACAATACGCAATTTATGCTCAGGCGATACACGTGCAAACACATCAGTGTCCCGAACAATTTCCTGCAATTCCTGTTCAGAGAACGCGGTGATATTTTCTCCTGACATAACCTTGCGGCCGGGTCGCAGTAAACCGATGGATTCGGCAATCGCCTGCGCAGTATTAGGATAATCTCCGGTGATCATCATCGTACGAATACCCGCGATGTTTGCAGTAATTAAAGCTGGGGCCACCTCGCCTCTCGCAGGGTCAATCATGCCACTCAAACCGGTGAAGATCAGGCCCTGTTCCAGTTCATTAGCATCAATTTTTTTCGGCAGTTTGGGTATAATGCGAAATGCCATACCAAGCACGCGCAAGGCATCCTTCGTCATCACATCATTTGCATCCGCAATGCGTTGGCGAGTACGATCATCCAGTTCATGTATATCGCCATCAATGGTCTGGTATTTGGTGCACAACCCCATGATCAGGTCGGGCGCCCCCTTAACGACCACAGCAATCTGATTGATATACCGGTCATCAATGAAAGGCGAGAAATCCTCTTTATCCGGTTTATTAATGGCATGCAGAGTGATCATGCGCTTACGCACCGAATCAAATGGCACTTCCTGTACACGCGGATAAGCGGCTTGTAGTTCATCGTAGCTTACGCCCGCCTTTGCAGCGGCAACAATTAATGACCCTTCCGTCGGATCTCCTATGATCCGGTAAGTGGTCTCACCATTATCATTAACGGTCGCTTCCATTTGAGAATCGTTGTTTAGTGCACCAACCCACAGAACGGTTTTTATGGCGGGATAATCATTCAGTTGAATGGGTGTATCATCAACCTTGAACTTGCCATCTGGTTTGTATCCACTTCCAGTCACCTTAATAAACTGACCGTTCGCCCACAAGCGGGTGATGGTCATTTCATTCTGGGTGAGGGTCCCGGTTTTATCTGAACAAATAATGGTGGCAGACCCCAGCGTTTCTACGGAAGCCAATCGACGGATCAACGCGTGCCGTTTAACCATTTCACGCATACCAAGTGCCAGGCTTATAGTCACAACTGCCGGCAAGCCTTCAGGAACCGCTGCAATTGCCAGGCTGACAGCAATCATGAAAATTTCCACAATCTCCTCAATTGATCCATGCGTACGAATAATTCCAACGGCAAATACAATTGCACAGATACCAAGTGTTGCCCAGCCCAGAATTTTCGCAAGTTGATCAAGTCGCTTCTGTAAGGGTGTTTGTTCATCCTCCACCGACTGTAACATGGTGGCGATGAGTCCCAGCTGTGTGAACATTCCCGTGGATACAACCACGCCATGGCCTCGTCCATAAGAGATTAATGTACCCATAAATACCGTGTTTCGCCGGTCGCCGATGGGAACATCGTTTTCCAACACAACCGCCGCATCTTTTTCCACTGCCAAGGATTCGCCTGTCAGCGCCGCTTCTTCAACTCTAAGATTCACTGCTTCAAGCAGCCGGATATCAGCAGGAACATAATTGCCCGCTTCAAGAAAAATAATATCCCCCGGAACCAGTTCCCTGCCCGGCACTGTTACGCGCCGCCCATCCCTCAAAACTTGCGCCTCAGGAGCTGCCAGTTTTTTTAATGCAGCAAGAGCCGCTTCTGCACGACTCTCTTGAACAACTCCCAGGATGGCATTCAACACAACGATCGCCATAATTGCTCCCGCTTCCACGTAATCCCCCAACAGCGCAGATATAACAGATGCAATCAATAAAATAATAATCACAAAACTTTTCAGCTGATTCAACACCAGGACGAAGAAAGGCGTGCGCGGCCTTTCTTGTAATTGGTTAAGTCCATATTTCTCCAGGCGTTCTTTGGCTGCCCCACTGGACAAACCGGATTCCCCTTTGGTGTTTAGTTGATTAAGTGTATCTTCGACTCCCAGGCTGTGCCAATTGTTTTTAAGAGGCAGTGTGTTGGCTTCTTCTGTTTTTTTCATTATGCGATTCTATTCCTTTCAGCAACCAATTTAATCAGCTGCAACATGGTTGCGCTTTATACCAACCTAACAGTCAGCGATTAATCCACGAATTCTACAGCTCACCTTGTTGAGTTCGTTCATCCTTTTAACCGGGATGGCGTCGTGTAACAACTCTGTGTTCGATGGCCAGACGCCCCATACTGGTAAATTGGTCAATTATCGTATTCTTTCCTAAGGTAACCGGCATGACAACAGAAATGATTATACAAGTATCATCAATTCTATTACTCACTCTTGCCAGGTTTTATCACCGTACCAGAAGGGATGACTGTATTCTTTGGTATTACCACAATACCATCCCGTACAAACCAAGATTCGTGATCAAGATCGGTTCCAACTGGAAACCGCTCAATTATAACGCCTTCGCCAAGTCGCGCATTTTTATCGATTATAGCGCCGCTGATCTGGCAGCTATTCCCTATACCGATCCGT
Organism: Anaerolineaceae bacterium; assembly: GCA_016936755.1. Classification (GTDB taxonomy): domain Bacteria; phylum Chloroflexota; class Anaerolineae; order Anaerolineales; family Anaerolineaceae; genus JAFGXF01. Next base: position 28,150 of record JAFGXF010000060.1, read on the forward strand.
ATACTCTGTCCATCTTCTTCATCAATGTAATAATCCGACCCCATCAGAATTGAGTCAACAATTCGACACCCCCCACCAATCCTGCTGCGTAACCCAACTATTGAGTGAATAATCTCTGCATTCTCAATACAACCACCTTCGGCCAGTAAAACGTTTTCCAGGTGACTTTGGGTTACTCGGGTGCCAGGCAGGAAGCGTGAATGCGTATAAATCGGGTACTCAGGATCGTATAAGTTAAATTCAGCATCCAGCATGGTCAGTTTAAGGTTGGTCTCGTAAAACCTGCGGATGGTGCCGATATCCTCCCAATAACCTTCAAAATCATAGCCGTAAACCTTATGTGTGTGGATGGAGGCTGGAATGACGTCAATGCCAAAATCATCATAAGTGGTTGCCCGGAGCAATTCCATGAGTGTTTCCGTATTGAAAAGGTAGATGCCCATCGACCCGAAATATGGTCTTTCCTTGTCGTTGCGACTTATCATCCGTTCCAGGGTTTCAGGATCAGCTGGTTTTTCAGCAAAGTCGATGATCTTGGATTCTTTGTCCTTCTTCAATATGCCGAGGCGGGGGGCTTCGGTCGCACATACAGGTTGGGCGGCCACGGTGATATCAGCCCCTTTTTCCCAGTGAAACTCCGCCATTTCAGAATAATCCATCCGATATAAATGATCGCCCGCCAGTACCAGTATATATCGCGCATGTGCTGACTGGATCTCGAATAATTGTTTTCTGACTGCATCAGCCGTACCCTGGTACCAATCCAGACTTTGCGCTGTTTGTTCTGCTGCCCAAACCTGAACCCAGCCTGCATGAAATTTATCAAAGTTATAGGTGTTGGAGATATGCCGATGTAACGAGACCGAGTTAAATTGAGTCAGGATGGCTATCCGGAAAATTGTTGAGTTAATGCAATTACTCAATGGGATATCGATTAAACGATATCTTCCAGCAATGGGAACTGCTGGTTTTGAGCGAAGCTTCGTAAGGGGAAAAAGCCTTGCGCCCTTCCCACCACCAAGGATTATTGCCAGGATGTCATCTGTAGATGGCATGCCAACGCTCCTTCCTTATGATGTCGTGTCCTGTCCTGTTATTACATTTTACACGATAAACAACATGCCCCGCCACTACTGCTCAGGTGGGCATGTTATAATCGCTGTGCCGAAGGTGGGAATCGAACCCACATTCCCGAGGGAACACGATTTTGAGTCGTGCGCGTCTGCCAATTCCGCCACTCCGGCATTGTCGATGTAGTATAACGAAATCCACCATGTCGGTCAAGATAATCATCAAGAAGGATAGCAATGCGATTAGGTATCATCGGTTTACCCCAATCTGGAAAAACCACATTATTTAATGCCCTGACTCGCGGTAATGCACCTACGGGCATGTCTGCCGGAAAGTTGGAAGTGCATACGGCTGTGGTGGATGTTCCAGATGAACGGGTGGATCGGCTTTCCGGTCTATTCACACCCAAGAAAACCACCTATGCCAAGGTTACCTATGCTGATATAGCCGGCTTGGATGGTTCCCGGAGTAAGGAAGGGATTTCTGGTACCCTGCTAAACCAACTCACGCAAATGGATGGTTTGATCCATGTAGTGCGCGTCTTTGATGATGAGAATGTTCCGCATGTCTCCGGCAGCATTGATCCAGCTCGTGATATAAAAATCATGGATGATGAATTCATTTTGAATGATCTCATCGCCGTCGAGCGCAAATTGGATAGATTGCGGGAGGAAAAAACGAAAGGCGGAGGGCGCGATAAAACAACAGTTGGTTATGAAACAAGTCTGTTCGAGCGTCTTAAACACAGCCTTGATGATGAGAACCTTTTAAGGGATATTGAATTATCTACAGAAGAAGAGAAGGCCCTTTCTGGGTTTGGATTACTCAGTCGCAAACCTGTTGTGGTGGTATTAAACCTGTCCGAGTCACAATCCGCACCAACGATAGCTTACGAGCATAAACGTAGTCGGGTTGTCCCGGTTTATTCAAAGCTGGAGATGGAGATATCACAATTATCACCACAAGATGCGTCAGATTTTCTGGCGGAATATCATATTGAAGAACCCAGCCTGAATAAAATGATCCGTATCTCTTATGAACTTCTGGGCCTTGAGTCGTTTTTTACTGGGGGTAAGGATGAGGTTCGTGCCTGGACGATACACCAAGGCGCACTGGCGCCTGAAGCTGCCGGTGAAATTCACACCGATATGCAAAAAGGTTTCATCCGGGCAGAAGTGGTCACATATGAAGATCTCATCTCTCTAGGTGGTTTTGCTGAAGCGCGCATGAAAGGAAAGCTGCGTTTGGAAGGTAAAGACTACATTGTTAAAGATGGTGACATCTTAACCATCCGTTTTAATCTGTGATCACATCCCCAAGAGGCTCTTTAATTCTTCTGGATTGACCCTGGAAGTTAGATTCAATGAAAGGGGGGTTACTGAAATCTGCTTTTTGACCAACACCGTGTAGATATCCGTATCAACTGGAAGTTGTCGCGGATCAACATTGATCTCATAACTGACATTGACCGGAGTATTCCAATCTGCTTGATCCCGATCTGGCCGGCGGGGGTAATAATATCCATGGCGAGCTTGTTGTGTGATGACACAGGGTGTATCTTTTGTGGCATCCTGTGGTACGTCAACCTTTAACAAGTCCACATCATCCGGCAGGGTGTGTAATAAAACACGTTTGGCGAATAAAGCAGCAAAATATGCTGCTGTAGAAAAATTCACATGTTGTGAATATCCTAATTGCTCTTCAAGATTGGCCTCCAATGATACGGCCAATGCCGGGATTCTTTGGCTGGCAGCTTCCATCGCAGCACCCACCGTACCAGATGCCGTTACGCTCTCACCCAGGTTTTCACCATAGTTGATTCCAGAGACAACCAGATCTGGTTTGTGAGGAAGTATCTCAAGAACGGCATGTAATACAGCCTGTGCGGGAGTTCCCCCTACAGCATAGACCAACCAATCTTGCCCGTTGATCCGCAGCGTTTGCTCCATGATTGTTCCGTCTGAATAGTTTGGATAGGAACGCCCTGTGCCAGAGGATTGGTCACGTGGTGCTACAACATGCACATATCCCACTGCGGAGAGGGCTTCAGCTACCGCCCACAAACCCGGGGATTTAATCCCATCATCATTGGTTACCAGTATTTGAGGTTTGCTTTTCATAATCATTAAATTCCCAATCTTCACTTATCCTCTCGACAAAAAACCGCTGACCCAAAACTGGCAGCGGCAACGATATCTTGTATGGTGCCCCCGGCGTGACTCGAACACGCAACCTATTGCTCCGCAAGCAAGCGCTCTATCCAAATTGAGCTACGAGGGCAAAACTCGAGCAGAGCGATTTTAATGCAATTAGAGGGGGGGGTCAAGTAGCAAATCCCAACCCCTCTGGATTCTGGGTCGGTTTATTCAGATTTAAACTTAACAACAGTCACTCCACTCCCGCCTTCTTTCTCGCCAGCTATTTCCCAGCTTTCCACATACGGCGAATTTCGTAATAATTCATTCACCACCTGCCGTAATGTTCCGGTACCTTTCCCGTGTACTATCCGTGCAAATGGAAGACGCGCCATGTATGCATGTTCAAGGTAACGGTCCACCATTAACTCAGCCTCATCAACGCGGCGTCCCCGTATACTGAGTTCAAGTCCCGGAGATTCCCGGTAGACAAGCGGTCGTGAGGGCGGCGGTGTCATTTTCACTTTCACTTTTGTCTGTGTTTTCACCGGTGGGGTTTCATGATCCTCGTTTTTCTTGATATCTGAGAGTTGTGTACGTGCACGCAGGGAACCAAATTGCACCTCAACATCATTTTCGCTGATTTCAATTATCTCTGCCATCATCTGTAAGGAATTGACAAAGACACGATCCCCAAGATTAAACCGGGGCAACTCCTCATTTACTTGATTGGCCTTTTCATCCTGTTGGGGACCTACGCTTTCGATATATGAGCGGATTGTTTCTGCTGACTTTTTCACTTCGCCAATCAGTTTTAATGGCTGACGCGCCTTCGCAAGATCCCGTCGGGTCTCTTCGATTTCAGTAAGGAGCTCTTCCAAATCATTCTCGGCTTGTTTTTGTGTGGATGTCAGGATTTTCTTACGTTCATTTTCAATTTCATCCAGCTGTTTTTCAAGCCCCTGTTTAAGTCTCTCCACTTCACCACGCATGCGATCAGCAGACGATCGCACTTTCTTCGATGCGTCGCGCTGGCGAATGATCTCGTCCAACATGTTGTCCGTCTTCAATTCATCAGGGCTAAGTGAAGATCTGGCCTTTTCAATGATCCCGACAGGCATACCCAGACGTTCAGCAATGACCAGGGCATTGGATTTTCCTGGTATGCCAAGGATCAAATGATAGGTTGGTTTCAGTGTCTTCAGGTTGAACTCAAGGCTTGCATTCATCACACCCGAATTATTATAAGCAAATGCTTTCAGCTCCGGGTAATGGGTTGCCACCAGACTGGTGATCCTTTTACCGATAAGGTATTCAAGAATGGCCCTGGCAAGAGATGATCCTTCCTGAGGGTCTGTACCTGCACCAAGTTCATCCAGAAGAACCAGCGAGTTTTCATCCGCATTGTGAAGAATGAAAATCAGATTTTTCACATGCCCCGAGAAGGTCGATAGCGATTGTTCGATTGATTGCTCGTCGCCGATATCCGCAAAAACACTCTGAAAAAGACCCAACTCCGAACCAGACTGGGCTGGAATATACATCCCGCTTTGTGCCATGAGGACCAATAAGCCAACGGTTTTTAATGTTACCGTCTTTCCCCCAGTGTTGGGTCCGGTTATAACAAGACTAAAGGTTTCCGAATCAAACAACACATCAATTGGAACGACGCTGGAAGGATCAAGTAATGGGTGTCGTGCTTGCAATAATCGGATTGCGCCAACAAGCCCTACCCCTTTTTTCTTGCTGTCAGTCTGGATAAAAACCGGTTCAACGGCATTCATATCCAATGCATGCTTCGCGCGCATGAGCGCCATGTCAAAATGAGCCAAGGCATCCACAATGCCACAAATTTCCGATGAATGCTCACCGATTTTCACACTTAACTCCGACAGAATCCTATGGACTTCGTTCCGTTCTGCCAACTCAAGCTCGCGCAATCGATTGTTTAACTCCACAACCACCAACGGTTCCACGAAAATCGTGGCACCTGAACTGGATTGATCATGTACTATCGATTTCAATTGATTTTTATACTCGGCCCTAAGTGGAATTACATAGCGTCCATCGCGCTGAGTAATGATGCCTTCTTGAAGCATCGCCGATGTGCTTGAATCCCCAATGATCTTTTGCAGCTTTGAAAACAGCCTGTCGCGAGAGACCTTCAACTCAGAGCGCAAATTGGACAACTTGGATGAGGCGTTGTCGAGTACTTCCGCCTGATCAGATATCACCTGATTGATGGCTTCGATGATTCCCAGCGGCAAAGCAATCCTTTTCAGTATGTCAAGAAGGATCGGGTATTGAGCTTCTTTCCGCTCAAACACTCTTAGCAGTTCTCTGCCAGAGATCAGGGTCGCCCTGACATCCTGAATTTCTGTGGGCAACAATACACCACCATGCCTGGCTCGGTCCACCAGCGCGCGCACATCATGAGCACCGCCTATACCAACAAAATCAGTAGTACTTAGAAGAAGTTGCGCTTCTCTGGTTTGTTTTTGCAGGATGTTGATTTGTTCGAAATTGATAAGTGGTTTAAGGCTCTTCGCCAACTCCGCTGATGCACTGAAAGAGGCATAACCAGCGAGTGCCTCAGTCACCTTAGAATATTCAAGTACTTTTAGTGTTTTTTCGTTCATTTCGCGGGAAGTGTAACATAATTCCCCTGGGTGGCTTTTATGCATGTGTATAATTAATCATAAGATGATAATGACCGACTTAATGGGCTCATTGGATAAGTTGACTCAAAAAGGTGTCCTGTTCCAACCAGAAGGGACTGGAAGCGCAGTACGCTGCCTGGCTTGTGCTCACCTTTGTCACATTCCGGAAGGCCGTCGGGGTATTTGTAAAGTCCGGTTCAATAAAGGCGGGAGTCTTCAGGTTCCCTGGGGTTACGTTGCCGGATTACACCCTGATCCAATTGAAAAAAAGCCATTCAACCATGTTCTCCCGGGCAATCTCGCATTGACTTTTGGTATGCTGGGTTGTAATTTTCATTGTGAGTTCTGCCAAAACTGGCTGTCTTCTCAAGTAGGCCGGGATATCAATTCCAACGACTCAATTGGTTATATTCAAAAAATTACTCCCCAAAAAATCATTACCCTTGCCCGGCGCGTCGGGGCGGAAGTCATTGCTTCCTCATATAATGAGCCACTGATCACAACCGAATGGGCAACCGAAGTGTTTTCATTGGCAAAAGAGAACGCCATCAAAACAGCATATGTTTCCAATGGGTATGCGACCCGTGAAGCCCTGGAAATGATTAAGCCCTATTTAACAGCATACAAGATTGATCTTAAAAGCATGCAGGAGCACAATTATCGCTCCCTGGGTGGTGTTCTAAAAAATGTCCTGGAAACGATCCGCATGGTTCACGAAATGGGTATCTGGTTGGAAATAGTCACCCTGGTAATCCCTGGTTTTAACGATACCAATCAGGAGTTATGGGATGCCGCACGGTATATCAGCTCTATCTCGCGGGATATCCCCTGGCATGTCACCGCCTACCATCCGGACTATCATAAACAGGATGCGCCAACCACACCAATCGCTACTCTGCAGCGCGCAGCCGAGATTGGGCAGGAGGCCGGTCTGAGGTATGTATATGCTGGTAACATACCTGGAAAAGCTGGGTCGCTTGAGGATACTTACTGCCCTGCGTGTCAGAAACTCCTCATTAAACGGGTCGGTTATAGTGTCATGGAAAACAGGATATCTGCTGGTAAATGCCCTTTCTGTGGAGAAAGCATCGCCGGTATCTGGGAAATCTAGGGTTATGGCATCTGGGTTGTTAAGGAAACGATAAACACATCCAAGGCAACGTCGGCAGGCATCAGGCTTCTCTTATTTGATAGATCAAGCTCCAATAATCGTCGATAAATCCCCTTTAATTCATTCAGACTGTATCCCTGGGCTTGGTGGATATACTTCTCAACAATAGCTGCCGGTAATTTAATGAGCCCACACATCTCTGTGAGGGTCATGGCCGTGCCAAGGGCCTCTTTCACAATGATTAATAACCTGAACTGCCGACTGACCATACCGAACAATTCTTCTGCTGATGAATGAACCAGTAAATCATGCAATTTATCAAGAGCTTGTTTACCGTCCCGCCGGCCAATGGCATCAGCCATTTCAAATATGTTTTCGTCAATACCTGGTTTGGTTAAATATTCCACATCAGATATCTCAACCGGTCTTTCGTAATTTACATAAGTAAGCAGTTTATCAAGCTCCTGGTGTGCTCGTTGTGTATCATTCCCGATTGCAAGGGCAAGTGCCTGGGCGGCGGGGGGGGATATTTGTCCCCCCATTTTCAGAACCTGACTGCTTATCCAGTTTATCATATCCTTTCCACGTGGCAATGTAAACACGCGGTAGTAAGCCATGGATGGATTGTTCCTCGCCCAGGCAATCAACCAGTGCTTTTCCGGCATCACCTTCCATCCCCACGCCCCCCGGTCACGGACCCATTCATCTTCAACGATCAAGATCAGGGCTGTTGTGCGTGGAATGCTTTGGAAAAAATCAAGGATGTTTTTCTTATGGTCCAAGCTGTGTATCGTGGATTGGTTTTTAGTTTGGATTCCGTTATCCGTTTTCCCCAGCTTCTCAACCAATCCTGTGAGAATGACCAGCCGTCTCTCTGAAAGAAATGGCATTGACAGGCAAGCAGACATAATATCTGCGTCTGAATCCAATTCCGCCTGGAGTCTGCTGATATTCATTTGTGCTGTGGTTGAATTCCCCATCTTCCCGATCAATACGTCAATGAAACTCATCAATCCAAAATGATCGTCCCCATGCAGTAAATAGATTACCGGCTTATCAGTTTCTGGCATATTAGTAATTGGATGTGTTTACGGTGTATCGGTTGAACTTTCCGAATTGCCCCTGTTTAATTTTAATAATATCCAAGCCATCGAGATAACTGGAGGTCGTCACATGTCGTTGCAACCAGGTCCCCAGACGGGGAGAGAAAAGCAAGGCCAGGGTTGCTACAAGTATAACCAACGGCAATCTATTAAGTTTCCGCCTGGCGCCCAACATGCTCATCCAGGCAGCAAAGCCCGCAAGAATTCCTCCGGCGACATAATTGGTACCACAGCGATCATGGATTACCAGTCCACGCCGCCCTCCAGACACACGCTGCCGCGCCTCCTGAATCGCATTGGTCAAAGTATCCAGTGTAACCGGGCCAATGATGTAAAAACCAAACGGTGTGGAATATCCTGCCAACCGTAATCCAGGGTGTCGTTCTGAAAGCACATTAATGGTAGCGTGTTCCAGTCCGTGATTCCGTCTAATTCGGACAAAAAGTGACGCCCGTTTTGGTTTATTCATTAATTAATCCCTTTATTTGTCTTCATTGCTTTCGTCAATGCAGTCTCAAGAGCTTCTCTAATTGTACGCACTTCGACTACTTCAATATCAGTGGGCCTCTTATCCTTATTGTTTAGTCGTTTTGGTATCACAATTCGCTTAAACCCCAGGTTTGCCGCCTCTTTAATTCTTGGTTCAATCTGGCTGACCATGCGCAATTCGCCTGATAATCCTATTTCTCCCAGAAGTACCGTATCTGCTCGCACGGGTACATCACGGTAAGATGAGGCAACTGCGGTTGCGATGGCAAGATCAAGTGCTGGTTCCATTATTTTCAACCCGCCAACCACATTAACAAAAACATCCTGTTCGCTGAGTGGAAGATTCAGCCGCCGGGCCAGTACCGCAACTACCATCAACAAGCGGTTAAGGTCCACCCCATTGGGAGTCCTGCGTGCATTACCGAAATTAGTATGGCTGGTTAGCCCCTGAATTTCAACAAGCAACGGCCTGGTACCCTCCATGGTGACCGAAATGGCTGAACCGGGAGAATTCACCAGGCGTTCTGCCAGGAATGCTTCAGATGGGTTGCTTACTTCAGTCAGTCCACGCTCACTCATGGTGAATACCCCTACCTCAGCAGTTGTACCAAAGCGGTTCTTTACCGAGCGCAATAAACGATATGTTTGAAACGCGTCACCTTCGAGATATAAAACAGTATCCACAATGTGTTCCAGGACCCGTGGGCCGGCAATTACACCTTCCTTGGTCACATGTCCGATCAGGAAGACAGATACACTACTGGCCTTGGCATACTCACGTAATCTGGATGCACATTCCCTGACCTGTGATAAAGATCCGGCACTCGAGTCCATCTCTGGCAGGAAAGTGGTTTGAATAGAATCCACGATAATCAGTGCCGGCTGCGTTTGTGACAGATGGCTAAGGATAACATCCAGATTCGTCTCTGTGACCAACAACAGCTTATCCGGAAGAGCGGCGGTCCCGTCCAGCAAACGGGATGCACGCATCTTAATTTGTCGTTCAGACTCCTCGCCAGATACATATAAAACCGGTATGCTCATGCCCAGCTGCATGGCCATCTGTAAAACCAGGGTGGACTTTCCAATACCTGGATCTCCCCCGATTAGAACAACTGATCCGGGAACAATCCCTCCACCCAATACCCGTGCAAATTCCGCTATCGGTAAAACGAGTCGCTCGTCTACATCCCCTTCGATATCCTGCATTTTTCTGGGTGAGGAGAGACTTGAAGTACCTCCTGTTTTCAATCTGATGGCAGAACCGCCCGCGTTAGGTACAAACTCCTCCAGCATACTGTTCCATGTTCCACAGCCCGGACAGCGTCCGAGTAGTTTTGGGCTTGCCCTCCCGCATTGTTGGCATACGAAATGAGTGAACGTTTTTGTCATGGGTAAAAAAATCAAGGTGCCTTGCACCCCGATAGCAATAACCTGCTTATGCCTTTACGCCGGCCTCTGCTGGGCTGTGTAACCCGTCTTTTGTCTTTGAGAGGATGATTTCCTTCTGGTCATTTACACACACCCAGACCGTCTCTCCATCTTTAAACCCCCCGGCAAGAACAGCATCGGATAGGGGGTCTTCAATCTTTTGCTGGATGACTCGTCGAAGGGGTCGGGCGCCCATATCCGGGTCGTAACCTTCCTCGGCTAACCGTTGGATTGCCTCTCTGGTTGCTTTTATCTCGATTTGATTCTCCTGTAACCTCTCAGACACCTTTTTTAATTCCAAGCCCACTATCTGTTTTATATGATCTCTACTTAATGCGCGGAACACAATCACACCATCCAACCGGTTTACAAACTCGGGTCGGAAGACTTTTTTTAGTGCATCAAGTAATTTCTTCCGCATTTCTTCATAGTCTTTTTGCTCTTCGCTGGCTTCGTCCCGTTTGGGTGCAAACCCGAGCGTTGTCTGTCGGCGAATTTCATCAGCACCAATGTTCGATGTCATTACAATGATGGCATTACGAAAATCCACCTTGTGGCCCCGGGCATCTGTAAGGTGGCCTTCCTCCATGATCTGGAGGAGCATATTATGGGCTTCTGTGTGTGCTTTTTCAACCTCGTCAAATACGATTATTGAATATGGTTTGCGCCGTATGGTTTCTGTCAATTGGCCAGCATCGTCATAACCAACATATCCGGGTGGTGCGCCTACCAGCCGACTTACCGTGTGGCGTTCCATGAATTCGGACATGTCCAACTGAACCATGGCTTCTTCACTTCCAAACAGGAAGCATGCAAGCGCTTTGGTCAACTCGGTTTTTCCCACACCGGTTGGACCAAGGAAGATAAAACTGCCTATTGGCCGTTTTGGATCCTTTAATCCAGCTCGTGAGCGCCTGACCGCCCTGGCAACTGCACTGATGGCATCCTCCTGCCCAATAATCGATTTTTTAAGCTCTTTTTCCATTTTCAAGAGCCGTTCTGATTCTGCAGTGGCTATTTGCATAACCGGCACGCCGGTCCACATTGCAACCAGTTCCGCAATATCGTCAGCACTTACAACCGGGCTGGTTTCCCTGTCCCAATTTAATTGCAGGCTGCTGAATTGTTTTTCCAATAATACTTCCTGATCAGCAAGCCCGCTGGCCTCCTCGTCCCGTTGTTCCTCAATTGCCAGCGCTCGTTTTTCGCGGATCTCACGCAACTGAAGTATTAATTCCCTGGTAGTCTTGGCTGCTGGACTTTTATACATTCTAACGCGCGATGAGCTTTCATCTATCAGATCAATGGCTTTATCTGGAAGAAACCGGTCGTTCACATACCGTGCTGAGAGTCTTGCGGCGGCTTCCAGCGCCTCATTAGAAATGGTTAAACGATGATGTTCCTCATATGCACTTCGAACACCATATAAGATTTTTATCGTCTCGTCTACTGATGGTTCGTTAACTGTGATGGGTTGAAAACGTCTTTCCAGTGCCGCATCACTCTCGATATGTTTTCGATACTCTTCCATGGTTGTGGCACCAATCACCTGGAGTTCACCTCTTGAAAGAGCTGGTTTTAAGATATTTGCAGCATCAACCGATGAACCGGCTGCTCCGGCTCCCACCAACATATGAACTTCATCAATAAAGAGAATTGCTTTCGATAGTTTCAGCTCGTCAATTACTCGTTTCAGCCGTTCTTCAAATTGACCCCGGTACATCGTTCCTGCAACCAACGAGCCGACATCCAGCTGAAGAACTCGTTTTCCCAATAGAGGACCAGGCACATCACCGGCCAGGATGCGCTGGGCAAGGCCTTCCACAATTGCCGTTTTTCCAACACCCGGCTCTCCAATTAACGCCGGATTATTCTTGTTGCGTCGGGCAAGCACCTGGATGACACGTTCGATTTCCATTTGTCGGCCAATGACCGGGTCAAGCTTGTTCTCTTCAGCCAGTGTTGTCAAATCGACAGCCAATTGATCAACAAGTGGCGTTTTCGTCTGACTTTGTGCATCCGCTTTTTGTGTAGACCGTTTACTCGAAACGGGTTCACCTGTAGCTGCGAGACCGGTGGATTCCTGCATAATCCGCCGGGTTTGCCGTCGAATCTGGTCTGGGCTTATGCCAAGGTTTTTTAAAATTTCAAACGCCGGCCCACTGGTAAGCCGTATCAACCCGAGCAGTAGATGTTCTGTCCCAATATAGCGATGTCGCAGCTGGCGAGCTTCATCAAAAGCGTTCTCAAGCGATTGTTGGGTGTCTGCAGATAACTCAAGCTTGGTGGTTCTTTTTTGGGTGCGGACGGTTAAGCGCTCGACCATATCCAACAAACGTTCCGGGGAAACGTTTAATTCCTTTAATACGCGCCCGGCCACACCATCTTCTTCCAAGACAAGACCGAGTAAGAGGTGCTCGGTATCGATCTGGGTTTGATGTAATCGCTCAGCTTCCTGGTGAGCAAGACTGAGGACGTGCCGTGCTCTCTGGGTTAAACGTTCAATACCTGACAATGGCTTGTTTCTCCTGAAAGTCAGATCTATTACTTATATACATGCTTCAGGTCAATACGATTAGACGCTGACCGTAAATCTAAAATGATTTTACCAAATGTCCGTTAGAAAAGCATTAAGGCTTTACGATTGATCAGCCCCTTGTTTTTCCGGATGTTGGATCATATATGCCCTGACAGTGGCCGGCTTAATCAAAATCCACGCCTTCATATTTCGATATCATTTTTCGCCAATCTTGTGATACCGGTGTGGTTCTTTCAGTACGATAATCAAAAGAAACCATTACTGTTTCAGCTGTTGCCAGAACCTTTCTGCTGTCTTCATCCTCAATCTGGTATTGAAAAGTCAAGCTCTTATTCCCAATAGCTGACACCCTAACCCCAACTTTAATGCTTTGGGAAAGCTTGGTGGGCGCCAGATAACTGACATGTGAATCAGCAACGATCAAGTCCAGATCAAGAAATGACTCTCCTGCCCATAAGCCTATTTCAACAATATATTTTATTCGTGCAAACTCGATAAAGGTTATGTATTTGGCATTATTGACATGTCCTTGAGCATCGATGTCATTATAGCGAATCTGAATGGGTTGGTAGAATCTGAATTGTTGCATAAGTTGATTATACTGCCTGCCACGGATCCGTATGCAGCGGTAAAAGGTCATTTCGAGTGAATGACCTCTATCACTTGCACGTCTCGTGTTTATAAAATATACTAATGCAATCTATATTACCCTTAATACCAAAAAAGGGAGATTATTATGCAAATTACGCGTCAAGCTGACTATGCCTTGCGGGCAATGCTTTACCTTGCCCGCCTTGGTCCCAATGAGCGCGCCCCCACAAGTGACATTGCCCATCAACAACACATACCACCCTCGTTTTTGGCGAAGATCATCTCCCAGTTATCCATCGCTGGTTTAATCCAAACCTCACGTGGAGCGCATGGTGGTGTATCCATGGCCCGCCCAGCTGAAAAAATCTCACTTCTTGAGGTCGTGGAGGCTATTGACGGGCCAATCGCCTTGAATGAGTGCACCGGTAATATCGTCACATGTTCGTTTGGCGAAGATTGCCCTTTGCGCCCAGTCTGGTGTGAAATTCAGGTGGAAATGGTGAGCAAATTACGATCTACCAATTTTGGCCAATTTTAATTAATTCAACGATAGTCTCTTCGTCTTTGCACCTCCCCTGGAAATCTCGAGGGAGGTGCCATTTAATCATCTTTTCCTCCTCCCTCTCTGCACAACGCTCCTCATCCATGAGATAATACAACCTGATGCTTATACATTCTGCTGCTCAATTATTGACCATCGCTGGTTCCCCCCAACGAGGCCTTCACTTGGGCGAACTCGGAATCATTGAAAATGGTGCGGTACTTATCAATGGCGAGACAATCGTCAAGGTGGGAGAGAGTCAAGAGTTACTCAGCCAATACCCGCACGAGTCTCTCTTTGATGCAAGTGGCCTTGTGGTCATGCCTGGATTGGTAGATCCCCATACACACCTGCCGTGGGTAGGTGACCGCTCCGATGAATTCGAAATGCGATTGATCGGGAAGAGCTATATGGAAATCATGTCAGCCGGTGGAGGGATAAACAGCACCGTTGGGGCGACCATTAATAGCAGTTTTGATCAATTGCTCGATGAAACCAGGCAACGGGCAAGGACACTTTTTAATCATGGAACTACCACTGCAGAGGCCAAGACCGGCTATGGTCTGACGCTCGAAAATGAAATTCGCCTTCTCCAGAGTATTGATACGATTAATCAGGAAGGACCGCTGGAACTTATTCCAACTTTCCTGGGTGCTCATATCATCCCGCCTGATTACCAAGCTCATCCGGATGACTATGTACAATCCATATGCCTGGATATGCTTCCCCGCGTAGTTGATTGGTGGCGTACAAAAAACAAAAACGCCGCGTTGCCCTTTGTGGATGTATTCTGTGATCAGGGTGCGTTTTCTATTCAACAAACACAAACCATATTTAAAGCAGCCTGTGGGCTTGGTTTTCCTATCAAAATTCATGCAGATGAATTTGCAAATCTGGGTGGTGCACAATTGGCCGTTGCTTTCCATGCCACCTCGGCGGACCATCTTGTAAAAACCAGCCCCGAAGACATCCAAGCCCTCGCTAAAAGCACAACAGTTGCCGTTTCATTACCATGCACACCTTTTGGTCTTGGGCACAGCGAATATACACCAGCGCGTGACCTCCTTGCGTCAGATGCCCTGTTCGCACTTGCAAGTGATCTCAATCCGGGGACGGCCTGGTGTGGAAACATGCAATTCGTGATCGCCCTTGCCTGCCGGTATATGCATTTAACCCCGGCACAGGCTGTCGCATCCTCCACAATTAATGCTGCAGCAGCTATAAATCTTGCTGATCGTATTGGATCAATTGAGCCAGGTAAACAGGCGGACTTGATTATTCTATCTGTCAATGATTATCGCCAACTGGCCTATCGCTTCGGGATTAACCTTGTCAAAAACGTTATCAAGAAAGGACGGGTATACTCCGTCTGATTTCAACTATGCCTACGCCCGAACAAGCCCGTGCCTGGTTGCCTCTTGATGACCCTGTGCATGATTACGATCATGTCATGCGGGTTTACAGCATGGCAGAAATCATTGCCAAGGAAGAGGGCGCAGATCTGGAAATCGTTCGAGCGGCTGCCTTACTGCATGATGCCGTTGGGAGCACACCAAATGCCCAGCCTGCGTCGCACCGGAATAACCACCATGGCAACTCAGCTGAATATGCGCTTGTTGTGTTAAAACAGGAGGGCTGGTCGGATGATCGAATCAAGGCCGTCCAGCATTGCATCCGTGCACACCGATTCCGGTTTACCACAGAGCGACCAGAAACCATTGAAGCAAAAGTTCTATACGATGCCGACAAACTGGATGTGTTGGGAGCAATCGGTGCCGCCCGGACTATCGCTTACGCAATCCTCGCCGGTCAACCTGTATACGCCCAGCCATCAGAAAAATTTCTTAAGACTGGCACGAAAGAACCCGGTGAACCTCACAGCTCTTATCACGAGTTCTTATTTAAACTGATTAAAGTCAAAGACACTTTGCATACTGAGACTGCTCGAAGAATTGCGGCTGCCCGACACGATTTTTTAGTTGCTTATTACCAGGAACTGGTTGCTGAAGCCTCTGGTGAGAAGTGAACTCAACAGAAATCCGTTCTATACTTGATCGTCTGCAAAAAGGTCATTCAAATGGATAAAGGTTTGATTAAAGCATCAGATAATCGCACTCTTCCCATCGACCAGATCATCCATGGGAACTGCTTGACGGTCATGCCGACTTTCCCGGATGCAAGCATTGACACGGTTTTCGTGGACCCCCCCTACAATCTACGGCTAAGCAGGGATCTTTGGCGCCCCAATCGTACCCGCGTGGAAGCGGTCACAGATGAGTGGGATCAATTCAATGATTACTCGGACTACGATGTGTTTACCCGTCAATGGGTTGCGGAATGCCGCCGGGTATTAAAGCCGGGCGGAACATTATGGGCAATCGGGACTTACCATAACATTCACCGTATCGGAACAATTCTCCAGGATATGGATTTCTGGATACTGAACGACATTGTCTGGATCAAGACCAATCCGATGCCCAATTTCCATGGCGTGCGATTTACCAATGCCCATGAGATCCTTATCTGGGCACAGAAACAGCGTAATTCGAAAACACCATTTAACTACCTGACTGCCAAATCCTTAAATGATGGTTTACAAATGCGAAGTGATTGGTTAATGCCAACCTGTGTTGGAAAAGAGCGCATTAAAAAGTCAGGGAAACGGGCTCATCCCACGCAAAAACCTGTGGGTCTTTTATATCGAATTCTGATTTCAAGCACACGGCCAGGTGATATTGTCCTGGATCCATTTTTTGGAACCGGAACGACTGGCCTGGTAGCTGATCAGTTGAAACGCCACTGGATCGGTATTGAGAAAGATATAGCATATGTTGAACTGGCACAGGAACGTATCCGCGCTGGCTCTCATCCGGATGCCAATCCCGCGCTATATTCTCTTGCCGAGAAACGGCAGCAGCAACGCATTCCATTCGGTACACTGCTTGAGAATGGGCTACTACACCCGGGTCAGGAATTGTTCTTTGATAACAAAGATGGTCCTGTCGCGACGGTCCATTCTGACGGGTCTTTGCTTTGTGGAAGTCTTCGTGGCACTATCCATACATTGGGCCGCCAACTGCTCCAAGCGCCTTGCAATGGCTGGGTTCACTGGTTATACATGGATACTAAAAGTGGGCAGTTGCAAAGCATTGATGAACTGCGACAATCGCTTTTATCGAACTCTTTGAACCCTCGCGCAATATCTATAGACGATTAATGGGTCAAGAAGGAATAACGAATGAATCAAGCCCACTTTGAAAAAATGTCTCAAAGCATAGTCAATGGGGATCCCGTACTGGCAACTTCCCTTGCTCAAAATGCCCTTGATATGGGAATCGACCCGCTGGATGCAATCACTCAAGGATTTGTGGTTGGTGTGGACCTGGTTGGCGCGGCTTTTTCCAAAGGGGATGCATATCTCCCCGAACTCGTTATGGCAGGCGAGGCCATGAAAGCGGCGGTTGCTGTCCTTGAGCCAGAAATGCATCGCCGTGGTACAGAAAGAAAAACCTTGGGGAAAATCGTACTGGCCACTGTTGAGGGTGATATACATGAAATCGGTAAATCTCTGGTAGGCACGATGCTTTCTGCTGCAGGTTTTGAGGTGTTTGACCTTGGTGTCAATGTGTCCACTGCAAAGATCATTGAAAAAAGCAAGGAAGTTAAAGCAGATATCATTGGTTTAAGCGCTCTATTGACTACAACCATGGTCAAACAAAAAGAAGTGATTAACTCTCTTATTAATGCCGGGTTGCGTTCGGCGGTGAAAGTCATGGTAGGTGGAGCTCCTGTTACCCGTGAATGGGTTGAACAGATCCAAGCAGATGGGTACAGTGAGGATGCTATCGGTGCTGTGGATATCGCCAGACAACTGGTGGGTCTATCCTGATCGGTTTTATCATGCCCAAAGCCATAAAATCCATTACCAATCCAAAGCTAAGCATTAATATTCTGTCCGACGAAGAGGTCCTCCAGATCCATCAGGCGACCCTGCACACCATAGAATCCGTCGGGGTGCGTTTTCCATCTCAGAAAGCCCTGTCATTATGGCGGGAATTCGGTGCCCAAGTTGACCCTGGAACACAGATCGTCAAGGTGAATTCAGACATAATTGAATCAGCTCTCAAGAACGCCCCTCCTGCTTATGTTTTAGGTGCAAGGACTCGTGAACAAGCTTGTCCTTTGGATGGCAACCACGTGTTCCTGGCAACAGATGGTTGTGGCGTGGAAGTGATTGATATCAATACAGGTAAGCGTAGACCCTCCTGTCTTCAGGATGTGGCAGATATTGCCCGCGTTGCCGATGGAACGGAAGAAATAGGTTTCCACTGGGTGGCATTATCCGCTCAGGATAAACCCGCCGAAACCCGTGGATTACATGAGATCCGAGCGGTCTGGCAAAATTCGACAAAACATATTCAAACTGAAAGTATTTACAGCGAAGCCGAGGCACATGTGGCGGTTGAAATGGCATCTGCCGTCGCTGGTAGTGCCCAGGCATTGCGTGAACAGCCCGTCCTGTCAATAATGCAATGCACCGCCTCTCCTCTCGGGCAGGATGGTGGCAGCATAGAGGCTGCGCTGATCGCTGCAGAAGCCGGCATCCCGATTGGGTTTATGACCATGACGGCAAATCTGACCACCGGCCCCGCAACGCTGGCCGGTAATCTGGTGGTCGGTAATGCCGAAGTGCTCACCGCCCTCGCTTTGATCCAGTTGGCATATCCAGGCGTGCCGATATTTTATGCGGCAGCGCAAACGGCATCAGACCTTCGTACCGGTGCATATACGGGTGGCGGACCAGAGGATTTTCTGTATGGGGCGGCGACCAACCGTCTGGCCAACTTTTACAACGTTCCATTGTCCATGGGTGCTTTTGCCACCGGTGCCAAGGAACCAAACTGGCAGGCTGGTTTGGAGAACAGCCTCTCTGCCTTCATGGCCTGTGTATCGATGTCAGATATGTTGCTGGGTGCCGGGTTTTTACATGGTAGTCGCATCTGGTCCTATGCCCAAATGATGCTGGATTGCGAGATATTTTCAATCATCCATAAAATGATGGCCGGTATCGAGGTGAATGATGAGACCTTGGCGCTGGATACCATTGCCTCTGCGGGGCCTGGTGGTAATTTCCTGACGCAAGCCCACACGCTGAAACATATGCGCGAGTTATTCCTGCCCAAATTCATGGACCGCCGTCCTTACAATACCTGGGAAGAAAAAGGAGATGATGCCCGTACCTGGGCACTGGATCGAGCGCGACAAACCCTGGAAAACCACTTTCCAGAACCATTGGATCCAAAACTGGATGCGGCGTTGGAGGAAATGATCCTGGGGCTGGAAGGTAACACAGAACATACACAAAGGGCTTGAGCTTTTATTTAGAATAATCCAATTCATGAGCAGCACATAATCACCACGAACCCTTTTTACAAATTAATCCTCCCATTTTGTGCCTTTCAAATCTATTCCGGTTACCAGATACCCTAATTAATTTTCCATCCTCAGGTATGTCCTCATCAGACACACGGCTAAAACCAATTTCCGTTCTGTTATCGTCATATAAAACCCTCATACCAATCGATAGTTAAAGCGGAGCCTGGCGTGTCTATCATTCTGGTTTTCTATTTATCCTGCTTCCTTCAATGCTCGTGCGATTGCTGACACATGCTCAGGCGTGTTCCCGCAGCAGCCTCCCACCACCTGTGCGCCCATCTCTTTATACCTCACCGCGACCGCCCCCATTATCTCCGGTGTAACATCATAAATAGAACTTCCATCCACCAGATGTGGCAGTCCAGCATTTGGTTTAATCCATAAAGGCATATCCGGCTGTGCCTCCCGGTATTCACGGACGACCAGCTCCATGTTCTCCAAGCTGGTGCCACAGTTTGCGCCGACCATGTCCGCGCCTATATCTGCATAATGACGAATGACTTCCGCCGCTTTTAGACCCATCATGGTTCGGGTACCGCGGTCATAACTGAAGCTGACCACCACGGGTAGTTTTGTGGCAGACCGCGCAGCAGCATAAGCCGCATCAGCTTCTTCCAATGAAAACATGGTCTCGATCACAAGAAGATCAACGCCTCCTTCTGCAAGTGCCGTTGCTTGTTGTCTATAAGCTTCAGTCACTTGCGCAGGCTGGAGCGGTCCATAAGGCTGCATGAGTTGACCGGTGGGTCCCATTGAGCCGCCCACCAGTACCCCTTTTCCTTTCAAAGCTGCCTGGCGTGCAATGTTAACCGCTTTCAAGTTCATCTCAACAACTTGGTTGCCATACACCGATTCCTTCATGCGAAGGGCGGTACCCCCAAATGTGCAAGTCAGGATGATGTCCGAGCCAGCATCTACGAATTGCCCAGCCAGTTCAAGTAGCATCTTCGGGTTTTCCATGACCAAATTCTCGGGTGGCACGCCCGGCTTCAAACCCATGCGTTGCAAATTGGTACCTGTTGCACCATCTGCAACCAGTACTTTGCCTTTTTTAATTCTATCGATAAATTCTGTCATGTTTACTCCTCGGGATATGCTTGTGTTAATCAAATTATATGCCGATTAAAGCAAAGCTTGCGCCGGTCGCAATCCCCTTCCGGCGCAATACCTTATACTGTTTAGGGGTGTATATTTATTCCACTATGATTCTTCAGCTTCTTCCGGTGCCGCAACTGGCTCTTCTTCCTCTTCGGCCTCACGCCATTCGAGCATCTGCATCTGCGATAGGATCACCTTGGTAAAATAACGAGTATCACCGTTATGATCGTATTTATCTGTCCGCATTCGTCCTTCCAGATAGACCAATTGGCCTTTATGCAAATATTTCTCACAGATATCTCCCAACTTGCTCCATGCTTCGATATTGAACCAATCGGTCAGGGTCTTGATCTCCCCCTGCTTATCCTTCCAGCGATGACCAACGGCCACCGAGAAAGTGACAACTTTTCGATTTCCTGCCGTGGTACGTGTTTCCGGATCCTTCCCCAGTCTTCCAATCAATTGAATCCTGTTTAGTGACGCCATGCATTCCTCCTGAGATATGGGTTGGCTGCGATGCGTCTGTTTTGAATCTGCAAAAAATCAAGTATGGTATATTTAGTTTAGATCAATTCGCATGGGTGTCAAGCGATTGGTTAATTGAAGTCGTGGAGCATGCATGTATATTGCTATTGAGGGTGTAATAGGGGTTGGCAAGACCACTCTGGCCAGACTGCTTCAGCCACACTATAAGGCTGAGTTGTTGTTGGAGGTTTTCGAGGAAAACCCCTTCTTGAGCGACTTTTACAATGATCGCAAGCGATACGCTTTTCAAACCCAAATCTTCTTTCTTTTAAGTCGCTACCATCAACAACGTCGTGCAACAACAGCTGTACAGGAACATAAATGCAATTTAATCTCTGATTACACCTTCGACAAAGATGCTTTGTTTGCACGTGTCAATCTGATGGGCGATGAACTGGAAATGTACAACCGAGTTCACCAGGCCTTGGCAGAGAAAATTTCCAGCCCAGACCTGATGGTTTATTTGAAAGCAGACACTGAGGTATTAATGCAACGCATCGCCTCTCGCGATCGTTCATATGAGCGTACGATGGAACGTGAATATATTTGTCAACTCAACCAGGCGTATGATTCGTTTTTTACGTCACCACCAGAGAACGCTCGGACTCTGGTTATCGATACCAATGACTTAAACATCATCAGTCGATTAGAGGATTTGATATCCATCGATCAGCGAATTAAACAGGCTCTCCACCTTCCACCCTATCAAACCGAGTTGCCACTCAAATAGAACATGCGTATCACCCGAGAGTTGTTGCTTAATTCAGCCAAGGATTTTGTTGCGAAAGCTGTTCAAGCCGACCGCTCTATTACCGCTGTCTATCTAACGGGTTCTATGTTATCCAATGAACCTTTACTGGCTGGAACAACAGACATTGATTTGGTTTTTATCCATGACCGCATACCGGCAATGCCACGTGAAATTCACAGGTTCACGGATGAAATCACTCTTGATCTCTATCATTACAGTCAGGATCTCTTTGAACAACCACGCCAGCTGCGCGTTGACCCAATCCTGGGGCCTGCCATTAATGAAACCCGTTGGGTATTACATGACTCACAGCACTGGTTTGAGTACACACAGGCGATTATCACGGCACAATTTGATCGCCCAGATCATCATGCTGCTCGCTTGCTTAAAATGACAGCAGACGCCCGTTCTGAGTGGTGGAAACTCGAAAACAAGAATGCTTTATCTATAAAGGATTTCCCTTCCTTTTTAAAATGCACAGAAATTTCCACCAATGCTTTAATGAGTATCAGCGGTATTCCACTTACACCACGACGTTTCTTTTTATCCCTGGCTGAACGCAGCCTGTCAGTCAACAATCCACAAATTTCGCTCGCTCTTGCCTCGTTGTTGGGTTTCTCTTCTTTTGATTTTTCGGATTTGGAAGGGTGGATCCATTGCTGGCAAACGGCCATGGCTTCTTCCGAAATTCCAGGAATCGAGGCTTGCGACGTCCATCCTCACCGAAAGCTTTATTATATTAACCCTGTGAAAGCTTGGTATGAAGAAGGACAACTTGAATCATGCCTTTGGATCATGTTATATTCATGGACTTCTCTTTTTTCCAAATTTTCCTCCCTTTCTTCTGGCACCAAAGAGTATCCTTCTTTTCTATCAAGTCTTGGTTTTGATAAAACCTCTATCAAAGAAAAATTTGTCTTGCTCGATTCTTATCTTGATCAAGTGGACGATATAATCAATGCCTGGGTAAGCCAAGCCGGAGCATGAATTCCCATCAAATTATCTGTGGATATATTGTTGATTTCTTGTTGATAAGTATTGATTTTATCCTCGAGCTCTTTTCCTGTTGTGGATAAGTGTGGTGTTCTTACCAACTTTTGGTAATTATCCTTTTTTATCCACAACTTTCCACAAAATATTTCGGGTTAATATTTATTTTCATAACCCTATATATGGTGATAGGGTTATATTTATGCGCTGCCTGTAGGCATAATTATTGTATTTATTTACTTGCTAACATATCCACAGTGCTTATTATTATTATTAACATATATAACTATATAAGAATCTGAAATATGATTACTTGAAAATAAGACAAATTTCATGTAGAATGTGAGGAAGAACTGTGGTTCAGCCCCCTTGGCTTTATTACATAGTAAACGGAAAGGGAATGCGGATTGGAGTATAACAATGGACGTCATCAAAGTATCAGCAACATCGCGAACCGCAGCAGTTGCAGGGGCAATTGCCGGGGTAATCCGGGAAAAAAAACACGCTGAGGTCCAGGCTATTGGTGCTGGCGCAGTGAATCAAGCATTAAAAGCAGTTGTTCTGGCAAAGGGATATTTAGTCAACGATGGTATTGACATCGTTTGTGTTCCTGAATTTGTTGATGTGGATATCGAAGGTAAAATTCGTACAGCGATTAAAATTATAGTTGACCCGCGTTAGAGGAATCCTGATTAAGGGCAGCAACCTCTTCAGGTGCAAAAACAACCTCCTCCCGGCCGGTTAATTTATCCTGTACCTTTTTAACAATGAGTTCAAGATGGCGTGGGTGTGCCACATAATCCAAGTCGTCTGCTGGTACGGTCAATACCGGACAGAGAGTGAACGAATTGATCCAATCTTCATACAATGAGTTTAATTTCGATAAATACTCTGGGGTAATAGACTTTTCAAAATCGCGACCACGTAATTTGATACGGGTGATTAATGTATCCACAGATGCACGTAAGTATATTACCAGATCAGGTGGTGGGAGGAAAACAGATAATATCTTATACAGGTCTTGGTATGTCTCAAAATCGCGAACGTTAAGCGTTCCTTGTTGGAATAAATTTTTTGCAAAAATTTCAGCATCCTCATAAATACTACGATCCTGAATGGCCGAGCCATTAAATTGAACGACTTGGTGATGAATTCGTAGTCGATGTGTGAGGAAGAAAACCTGTGAATGAAAACCCCAAGTATGCATGTCGTTGTAAAAATCAGCCAGGTAAGGATTTTGCGCTACTGGCTCGTAAAAAGGAGTCCAACCCAGACGTTGGCAAAGAAGCTCAACCAGAGTGGACTTCCCCACGCCGATGTTTCCTGCAATTGCGATGAATTTATTCAAGTGAAACCCTCCTGAATAATATATTACTGTTGTAACATGGAAGTTCTAATAATAACTGTTGTCTTTTGGGTCCCATCAGCTTACTTACTTATTTCTTGTTCCACAAGGGTAGCAAACACCTGGTACGGTTGAGCTCCGACGACCGGAATTCCATTAACAAAGAATGTCGGGGTCGATTGGACTCCCAGGGCAATCGCATATGCCAAGTCCGCTTTCACTTCATCGGTGTACTTATTTGAAGAAAGACATTGTGTGAACTCTTCCAGATCCAAACTTATTTCGCTTGCGTAATTATGGATTGCTGTCGAATTTAACTGAGTAGTGCTTGAGTACACCTTGTTAAAATAATCCCAATACTTTCCCTGATCACCAGCGCAATTTGCCGCTTCTGCAGCTGCATTGGCACTATCATGGATGCCTGTCAGCGGGAAATCCCTGTACACAAAACGGATCTGGCCCTCATAGGTTTGCATTAGTAAACCAAAAACCTCCAAATACCATTTTTGACAATAATAGCATTGATAATCACTGAACATGATGATCGTCACGGGAGCATCAAGCGGGCCAATGTATGGATCATCGTCGACTGAAATATCATACCGCATTAGCGCTTCTTCATCATTATTCTGTGCAGCCTCTGCTTGGTTATCAACACCGCCACGACCCCAAACCAGAAAACCCAAGCCAAACCCCAGCAAGAACACAAAGGGAAGGATAAAATAATACACCCGCGCAGTATGGGTGTTTTCTTTCTTATTGGTCTTGGATGAACGTCTTGATTTTCTCGATTGTGGAGAGTAAACCATGCGGCGATTATATCATGTTGATACCAACCGGTATTTAAGGGATTAACTTTAAATATGATAGTATTAAGTCATAAAAATGATAAATAACTGAAACAACTTGAGTAATACTGGCGTTTTTTGTTTTCATGTTGTATACTCATTAAAAAGGGCAGGGCCTAATGAAAATCAATGTATCACAACAGCAATTTTCACACGGGCTGAGCATTGTTTCCCGGGCAGTCTCATCCAGAAGCACATTACCAGTTCTATCAAATATACTTATCGCAACTGACGAGGGTCGTCTCAGGCTTTCAGCGACCAACCTGGAATTGGGTATAACAACTTGGATTGGGGCTCAAATAGAAGAAGAGGGCGCAACGACTGTGCCTGCGCGAACGATCGTGGACCTAGTCACCGCCTTACCCAATACATCGGTTCAAATGGAGTTGGATACGACAACTCAAACACTGAATGTTGTGAGTGGAACCTCCAACACAGATATCAAATGCATCGATGCACAAGAATTTCCACCGATACCAACACCTGACCTTAAAGAGGGAATTGAACTAAGTGTAGCTGAGTTTAAACAAAACATCCAGCAAGTTGGATTTTCTGCTTCCAGTGACGAAGCCAGGCCGATCCTAACCGGAGTATTAATGACAATAGAGGGAAAGGATGTGTCCATGGTGGCAACTGATGGATTTAGAATATCCGTAAAAAAATCAACACTCTCAAAGGCCGGCCCCACCGGGGTATCCATCACAGTTCCTGCAAGAGCACTTGGCGAGCTCGCCCGAGTTGCTGTTAATGCCGAAGAAAAAATTACCATGGTGCTTCCGAAATCGCGTGGGCAGGTTATTTTCCACCTTAAGGATGTGGAATTAGTCTCTCAATTAATTGAAGGTAACTTCCCGGATTATCGGGCTATCATTCCACAATCATTTAAAACCCGCACAGAACTGACAACAGAGTCTTTATTGAAAGCATGCAAGCAGGCAGAGATTATTGCCCGTGAAGGCACCAATGTCGCAAAAGTAAGCATCAATCCGACTGGTGAGAATCAACCAGGAAAAATCGAACTTTCTGCTACTGCTGAGCAAACCGGCTCAAGCGAAATCACCGTGGATGCATCCGTTGATGGTGTCCCATTGCTGATTGCTTTTAATGTGCGCTATTTAAGGGAGGTATTAGAGGTTGTTAGTACCGCCAATGTGTCTCTTGAGACGAACGCAGCCAACACACCAGCAATGCTAAAAATGGTCGGAGACGACAGCTACATGCATGTGATCATGCCAATGCACCTTGGATGATCAATGTATAGCGATGCCGGCCAGTCTAAACAACTTGTTAACATCACACTGATATTAAGCCAGTATCCAATACTTTCAAAAAAAATTCGCGCCCGGATGAGGCGCGAATTATTTAAACAGCAGCTTGTTGAAGAGACGCATTTCGAAAAAGAAGTCAGACAAGAGGCTATCAAATCACAGGAAAGGGAAGGATTAGAAAACCCCTTTTTGGAAGAACCGGCCGAGATGTGGGAACGACGGCTGGAAGTCACTCGGGATTACTTAACAGATCTATACTTTTCCAAGTTTATGAATCCGGAGCAATTCAATACACTGGTAAAAGAAGTACTGGGCGAGCGCGGAATTGAACATGAAACCTCTATTTTATCCATAAATCCGGAACTGGCCCCACAGAATCTGCTGTTTGAGCAGGCGTTGACAATTGAAAGCTATCAGACCAGTAAACGCAGACGAATGGATCCGCGGCTTCAGGAAATAAAAGTGGTTTTGATCAAGAATTTGATCAGCGACCACTTGCCGTATATCAACATTGCCAAAGAATGGTTTACAATCTCTGATTTGGCTGAAATTCGCAAGCACAGGATCGGACCAGGGCGAATCGGCGGGAAGGCTGCCGGAATGTTGCTTGCCTCAACCATCATAAAATCAGTAGGAGATAAAGAGCTGATTGACAGCGTAAACATACCCAAATCATTCTTTGTTGGGGCGGACCTGTTTTATGTGTTCATGTCAATGAATAACCTTGTCCATTGGAACGATCAGAAATACAAATCAGAAGATCAAATGCGGAGGGATTATCCGCAAATTGTAAAAAAATTCGAGGACAGTAAATTCCCTCCAGAGATACTGGAGGAATTGGAACGTATACTTAATTTGGTTGGGAAAACCCCCTTGATTGTTAGGTCATCAAGTCTGTTGGAAGACAACTTTGGAGCATCTTTTGTGGGAAAATACGAAAGCGTCTTCTGCCCAAATCAAAAAAGCACAAAAGTAAATTTAAGGGAATTATGTCGGGCAATTAAACGTGTGTACGCCACAACTTTGAATCCAGACGCACTTCTTTATCGGCGCCGAAGAGGGCTATTGGACTACGACGAGAGAATGGCCGTTCTGATACAGGTTGTCGTGGGTGAAAAACAAGGCAAGTATTATATGCCACAGACCGCTGGAGTAGCATTCAGCCATAACCAATTCCGCTGGTCACCACAAATTGAACCCGAGGCAGGGTTTGTGCGTCTTGTTTGGGGACTGGGAACACGAGCTGTAGATAGGGTTGGAAATGACTACCCGCGTTTGATAGCACTCAGTCACCCATTACTCTATCCATCCAATTCGATTAAATCCATACGACGATACTCCCAGCAATATGTTGACCTGATCGATTTGGATGCGAATAAGTTTTGCACTTTACCGATAGGGAGCGTGTTATCGCCGGGCGACAGTACGGTTCGTCTTTTTACACAAGTTGAGCAGGATGGTTATATTCAATCATTGCTAGGTAACATTAAAACAAGCGATATACCCAACCTTATCTTCACTTTTGAAGATTTCATCAAACAGACAAAATTTGTGCCGATAATGAAAAAGATCCTTGGTTTACTGGAAGGGCATTACCATGCGCCAGTTGATATCGAATTTACTGCCAACATCATAAATTTGACGCCTACAACGAAAGATGTTGAAATCACAATCGTTCAATGCCGGCCGCAGAGCAGATTAAGTGAATTAAAAGAAGTAAGAATACCCCCCGATTTAAAGAAGGAGGATATGGTTTTTTCTACCTGGTTTATGGTCCCAAGAGGACACATACCAAAGATACGATATATCCTTTTTGTCCCCCCGGAAGAATATTTCAAACTGGATACTTTGCAGGCAAGAAATGATATTGGCAGAATCATCGGTTCTTTAAACCAATCATTAAAAGACGAAACCTTTATATGCATTGGACCGGGCCGCTGGGGAACGTCCAACCCTGATCTGGGAATTTATGTGAATTATTCCGACATCTACAATGCAAAAGCATTGGTGGAACTTACCGGAAAAGGGCGAGGAGCTGTCCCGGAACCCTCGTTGGGCACCCATTTCTTCCAGGATCTACTGGAGGCACAGATCTACCCCCTGGTAGTAAATCTGGACGACAGCCGGGCGTACCTCAACCAGACAATATTTTTTCAGTCACCCGATCAAATATCACGATTCCACAAAGATGCAGAAAACAAAAAGACATGTCTTAAGGTGATTGACATTACTGACTATAAACCCGAACATCATGTGGAAATAATGATGGATGATGAAAAAGGCAGAGCGGTTGCCTACCTGATGCCTGATATAACCAGCTGACAGCGCAGGCATGTTTCACGTGAAACAATGGTTTTATTGATCTTTCGATAACGAGGACAGGAGCTCATCCACAGATTGGAGTGTGCCTTGGCTGACACCCCCCAACATTTGAGCTAGTTCAAGGCGACGCTGATCCCTGGTTAAAAACTCAACAGATGTAGTCGTTCGGCCTGATTCAACCATCTTTAATACTTTAATATGCTGATCGCCATACGCCGCCAATTGTGGTAAATGTGTAACACAGAACACTTGGTGTTGTCTGGCAAGGGACCACAACTTCTGACCAACCACTAGACCAACACGACCACCAATACCCTGGTCGATCTCGTCAAAAATCAAGGTTGGAATTGAATCAGCCCGGGCAAGAACATTTTTCAATGCCAGCATTAAGCGAGATGTCTCTCCGCCGGATGCTATTTTTACAAGAGATTTTAAACCCTCGCCAGGATTGGGGGCTACCAGAAACTCAACTTTGTCAGATCCAGTGGAGTCGAATGCGACCTTTCGCCCATTCGCCAGGGGAATTCCATTCGAATCATCCAATGTTTGAAAGTCCACCTGGAAGCGCGCGCCTGACATACGCAGGTCTGCCAGTTCCATCTCGAGAGCCTTCGAGAGCATGTCGGCCGCCCTTTTCCTTTGAGTGGATAAATCCTGATTGACTTTAGACAACTCGTTGATTAGCTTCTCTTGGGCGCCCTCCAACAAGGAGATTCGTTCTTCGGCGTGGGTGATGCCATCCAACTCTAACCTGGCTTTATGTAGATAGGCATTTACTGCGTTGATCTCGCCGCCATATTTTCGCTTTAATGATTGGAGTAATTCAAGCCGTTCTTCAACTTCATCAAGACGTTTGGGATTGAATTCGATTTGATCTTTATAAGCTGTTAATTCCCTGGTTATTTCGTTTAGGGTGGTTGCATAATTTTCTGCCATCTCCAGCAACCCACTCTTGGTTTCATCCGTTTTGGCAATATTGTGCAATGATAGTATAAGGCGACCGGCCAACTCTGTTATTGATGGAGCGTCGGGCCGGTTTTCCTCCAATAAGACGAGCGCCTCATTTGTAGAGGCGGCCAGGCCTTCGGCGTTGGATAGCCGCGTTCGTTCTGCCCGAAGAGTCTCTTCCTCTTCGTCGGATGTTAATCGGGCGGCTTCAATTTCATTGATTTGGAAGGTTAGAAGATCCACCCGCTGGGCAATTTCCTGTTCACTGCGCCGCAGACTTGAAAGTTCTTTTCGTACTTCCATCAGCTTGTGATATATCTCGACGTATCGAGCTCTGGGAGCTTCAATGTCTGAAAACCGATCTAATAAACCAAGATGCTGGCGAACATCCAGCAAGGAAAGATGCTCTGATTGCCCATGAATATCAATCAAATTGACGCCAAGTTCTCTGAGAAGGCCGATATTGACGCTATGTCCGTTAATTCGGGCTGTATTTCTGCCCTCCAAACGCAGATCCCGTTCCAGTTGAACATAGTTGGGATCGTCAAAAATATCCTCCCGTTGAAGAATGGCGTGTATTGACTCCCGGTTGGATTCTGTGATACGAAATGTGGCTTGTAAATTGGCATGGCTGGTTCCCGTCCTGATGTTGGTGGGGTCGGTTTTACCGCCGACGAGAAGCTCCAATGCATCCAGAATGATGGATTTTCCTGCACCGGTCTCCCCAGTGAAGATGATCAATCCATCACTAAATTTTAGTTCCAAGAGCGGGATGATCGCAAAATTCTCAATTCGCAGTTCAAGTAGCATGATAGATAATATTAACGTAATTGAATGCCAGATAAGCGACGATAACAGGTGGTGGCCGCGATGATGGCATATAACACTGGCCAGGCTAGCGAGAGCATTCCCATACCCATAACCGATAACTCAACCCCACCGACCAATAAAGTTGAGATCAAGATAAACAATATGGGGAAGGCAGTAAGTACGCCACCGATAAACGTGGAGAGACCCACCAGTTTAAATAACGTTCGGTTCCTGCGTTTGCG
Source organism: Anaerolineaceae bacterium (assembly GCA_016936755.1). Lineage (GTDB taxonomy): Bacteria > Chloroflexota > Anaerolineae > Anaerolineales > Anaerolineaceae > JAFGXF01. The sequence goes on from JAFGXF010000060.1 coordinate 58,404, forward strand.
GATTGCAAAACGAACCGCTTCAGCGATTGCCATCCCAGCTAGGGGCGACAAGAGCAGTATAAAAAAGCCAATCAGGTCGGTTAACAAACTGCCCAGAAAAGAAAGGGTTGCAGAAACCAACAACGCTACAGGGAAGTCGTACCACCTGGCGGTGTCAAAGATCTTTTGCTGACCACGAATACATTCCGCACAGCGATAGCCTGTTTCTGTGTGAATAGCACAGCGCGCACATATTGGGCGATCGCAACGATTGCATCGTAATCCGGTTTCTACGGAAGGATGTTTATAACAGAATTGAGGTTGTGGCAATTCGCTGCTCATCGATGAGTTCCGGTAATTGGGTTGTATTCCATGTATTTTGACAGGATATGATAAAAGTATCCCGGTCCTTCGAAACGAATCAGGGAAAGAACATGTCGGGATGCATTAACCTTAACGATATCACCTTCTGTCAAGGTGACGGCGGGTTGCCCATCAAGGCTAAGAACCGCTCCGTGAGTCGAGATGGCGCTGATACAAACAGACACCCCTTCTCCTAAAACGATTCCACGATCGATTGAAAGATGGGGCGCAACTGGAATGATTAATATATTGCGGAGATCGGGTGGCAGGATCGGTCCACCTGCAGCCAGGGCGTAGGCTGTTGACCCGGTTGCCGTGGCGGCGATCAGGCCATCAGCCATGTAGGAGGTTAATAGATAATCGTCAACTTGTGCAGTAATCTGGATCGGTCGGACAACACCACCGCGGCCAATAAAAGCGTCATTTAATACCGTCCAACTGCCCCGCCTTTGGGTCATATTGATTAACTCAACATCCAGCATCATCCGTTGTTCAATACGATAATTTCCAGACAATAAAGCATCCAGATTGTCTTTCCACTCGTTATGGTGGAGCTCAAAAAGAAAACCCATTCTGCCCACATTGACACCCAGAATTGGCAGATTAAGGGGCGCACATACGCGGCCGACGCGCAGTAACGTTCCATCCCCACCTAAAGCAATCATCAAGTCTGGCTGCAGGGAGTTGATGGCAGGTTGAAGCTCGCGATCAGAAAAGGATTTACAGACAATGTTTATACCGTGCTGGACCAGATAGTTGGAGATATTCTCCCCCTCCTGCTCAGCCTCTTTCAGTGAGGGGTGGTATACAATAATTACATTCCGAAGATTGATTTTTTGAATTCCGGGGTTTAATATGGAGGGCATGGTCATCACTCAATATTGCGCATAGTTTAATTTTTGGTTTGTTTGAGTTGTTCAGATAACTGGCGCATGGTTTTTTCCAGATGTTGTTCGCGCAAACTGATGGTCAAATCCCCTCTGGTCCTCTCGATAATACCACGAACAAGATCGGTTTGCCTGCGCAGACCATTTGTTACTGCATCCGGGTAATCCATTGTAATTAAACTGGAATATATGTCATCCATGCATGCCAGCAAACGTTCCGCTTCCTGTGAGTAACCCTGCCGGAGTATGTCCAGGCAGTGCCGGCGTAACTCCCCGATGCATTCTGCCAGCCCATTCAAGTATGTGGCGTGTTCAACCCCCAGTGAATCGGGATCTGGTAGAGGTTTTTTTTCAATGATCGCGAAGGTTAAGCTTGCCTCGCAGAATTCCTTTAATGCATCTTGTGTATATCCGGCAAAATACAGATCGGGGAAGGACGCAAGGTTGCTTTTCAGTTGATTGACAAGCTTGTGTGTCTCGGCAATGTGCTCCTGCGCAAGGTCAACCTCTCCGCGATGGGTTGCCCGGATGGCATTGGCTGAGTGACGTGTTATGGCGCGAGCATGTACCAGCGCCTGGTCGCGGGCACTGGTACACGCCTCCAGTGACTTGTTAATACGATCAATAATTGATGCCAGGGTATCCATGATTTCAGTCCTCTGTTGGTTTCTCTGGAGGATGGACACCTTTAAATAGCGTGCTGGCCAGGTTGTTATCGCCTGGAAGTCGTATTTCACCAAATACAGATTCGAAGCGCTTAAGGTTATCACCCAGTGCGTGGTAGAAAAGTTTGGCCCCAATAGGAGACATTAAAATGCGGTTGATGATCTCTGCAGTTGTGTCACCAGGAAGAAGTTGAGCAAAGTCAAAAACCAGCTCACCAGGAGAATGAGAGATGCGGACCAGATTGGCATAGCTGGCCTGCAATGTTTCGCGGCTGGTGAACTTGGGAACGTTTGATTTTGGTGAATCCATTGTCCTACTTATTATTAGAATGGTATGTCTTCTTCGCTGGTTGATGGACTGGATTCAAATTCCTCGCCACCAGGCGCTTCGCTCTCTGTTCGGGGAGAAATGAACTTTACTGTAGTGGCAACCACCTCATAGCTGCTTCCGTTGGTGCCGTCTGCTCGCTGGAAAACGCGAGGCGATCCGTTGGTATCAGGTCGCAATCGACCCTCGATGAAAACACGCATCCCCTTGTGCAGATATTGATTGCATACTTCGGCGGTTTTTCCCCACGCTGTTATGCGAAACCAAATAGTCTCTTTTACCTGTTGACCGTCATTTGAGTTGTATTGCCGGTTCGATGCAACTGAGAAAGTGGTCACCCCCTGCCCGCTAGGCGTATAACGTAGCTCAGGGTCTTTTCCGACATTACCTAAGATAATAATTGTGTGAAACATGTGCCCTCCAGAAAGTAATGTGATTGATCGTTGTCCTCAGCCAATCCACTCTAATTGTAGTACATAACTGTCCACTCGCAAGCATACCATAACAGGTATTTTTCCAAGTGCCGACTCCAATAAGACTCATCATGTACACCAATAAACAGGTACCATTCATGTGGAAAGTGTCTCTCGGATAATTGCCGTTCGACAGTGCGAGCAATATTCAATTCCGGATCCTGATCACCGATATCGATATAAATATCTGGTGCAGCCTGGAGTGGAATTTCATCTAACCAATCAGGTATATGTGAAAGATCATTGACGAAGACCGGCAGGCTATGTAAGCCGATCCTTGAAAACAAACGCCACTCAGTTAAACCGAGATGCATCGCCCAGGCGGCACCACGTGACAGGCCGCCTACTGCACGAAACTTCTGTTCTGCAAGAGTGCGATAGTGTAAATCAATATGTGGGATTAATTCTTGAATCAACATACGGCCGAAGGGGGAGTCAGCTGGCTGACGCCAGTCCGGGTCATTTGGCAGAACGATAATGACTGGTGGAATCCGTTGATTAGTAATAAGTTCATCTGCAATCTTAGGCAGGCCGAGTTGTATCCACTGGTTATGATCATAGGTCTGGCCATGCAGCAGATAAAGGACAGGGTAGCGTACTGTCTGTTGATCAGCATAACATGGAGGCAGATATATGTTGAATTTCACCGGAGCCTGGTACAGCTCTGAATCCATACTTGTCTCAACAACTATTCCAGTGGAATTGGAGCAAGCGGCAAGGCCAGGTTGTATGATAGATTTGGTGATTCCAGAATCGGATTTATTGATCCTGGCATTTATGGAATAGCAGAAGTGAGATATGCGCAGATTGGTCTGGGCGCTAAGACCAAGCAACAGGGTTAGTAGCAGCGTTATATGGAGTGAGTGCATATATCAGGTGTTCCTTGACTGGATAGCGTCACAGCGATTATACTCGTGCCTGCCGGGGTGTAGCGCAGTTGGTAGCGCACCGCGTTTGGGACGCGGGGGTCGGCGGTTCAAGTCCGCCCACCCCGACCTGTAATTCATAAAAGCACAGTATATTATGACTCCCAATAAACCCATATCAACTAACCTGATGGATGAGGTGCCATGTTATGGTCCAAGTTGGCAGAATGCATATTGTCGGCGTTCTCCAACAATAAAACCACTTCGTTCTGTACTGTACCGGTAATATTGAGTACTTATGGCTGGCACCTACTCTGTCTTCGTAATGTTGATTTGATTTTTCTGATAATACTGTATAAGTCCTCTGCTGTGATCCGTGAATAAACCACAAAAAGCGCCTTTTCTTTCAATAATCATCCCGGCACACAATGAGATGCTCAGGTTGCCCACGACCGTTGCCTGCGTGGATGCGTTTATAAAATCCCAAACCTATCTGAGTGAAATAATAATTGTTGAGAATGCCAGCACGGATACCACGTATGAGCTGGCAATGGAGATGCGCAAGACAATCAGGAATCTTCAGGTTTTGAGAGAGCCGGTGAAAGGCAAAGGCCAGGCGGTTAAACGAGGCATGCTGGCTGCACGCGGAGAGTACCGCTTGATTTGTGATGCAGATTTGGCCATGCCGGTTACGCAGATACACAAATTCATCCCTCCCGCATTGACAGATTTTGATGTTGCCATCGCCTCACGCGAAGCAAAAGGGGCTCAACGATATAATGAGCCATTATATCGACATTTGATTGGACGCGTATTCAACTATCTGGTGCGAATTCTGGTATTGCCTGGTCTACAGGATACCCAATGTGGGTTTAAGTGCTTCCGCGCAGGGGTGGTTGAGCAAATTTTTAAACGTCAATCCATGTCAGGTTGGGCGTTTGATGTGGAATTATTGGCTATAGCGCAAGAACTCGGGTATTCCATTCGCGAAATTCCAATAGAGTGGTATTACGGACCTCACAGTCGGGTCAGGTTGATAGTAGATGCCCCCAAAATGTTCAACGACTTGATCAAAATAAGAGTCAATTTGCGGCGAGGTGTCTACCAATTAAACACGTGAAACACCTCAATATCGCCCCACCTGATCTGTCACATGAAAAGGCTTTATGGAAGGCGGGGTTTCGTTTTATCGGAGGGATTGACGAGGCGGGGCGTGGGGCTTGGGCTGGCCCGGTATTTGCAGCAGTGGTTATCTTGGCAGATTGTGAAGCAAATATGCCTTTGGTGGGTTATATCCGTGATTCCAAACAAATGACCCCCAATCAACGCACTAAGTGGGTTAAGCCTATAAAAGACGTCTGTCTTGATTGGGGTGTGGCCTATGCCAGCAATGTTGAGATCGATTCCCATGGTATTGTGCCGGCAACATACCTTGCCGTCAGGCGCGCGCTGCGCAAACTACGAAAAAAACCGGATTACCTGATATTGGACTACCTGACGGTTAGTGGAATTTCAATTCCACAGGAGTCCCTGGTACGAGGGGACCAAAGAGTCTTTTCCATAGCCGCAGCGTCTATCCTGGCAAAAACCGCACGCGATGAGTATATGATCAAGATGGGTCGCATATACCAGGCATATTCATTTCCTTCTAACAAGGGATACGGAACCGACCAACATCAGAGAGCGTTATTAAAGTCGGGGATATGTGATATTCACCGCGTCAGTTTTAAGCCAATTGCTAGAATAAAAAATCGTCCGCACGCGGACGATTAATTTGAGTTTATTCGTACCCCAAGCGTTCCTTGCGTAACGCGCCCCATTTTAATGCATCACTGATTCCTTGTTCCAGACTCATTTCTGCTTTCCAGTTTAACAGGCTTAAGGCCGTGTCTGCATTGGCATAGGAACCAGCAACATCCCCGGGTCGTGGATCCACTTCACGCTTTTCAAGTGTTTGACCGTATACTTTTTCAAAAGCGATCACCATTTCACGAACGGTGACCCCGCGCCCGGTACCGAGGTTGATAACCTGATAAGGACACGCACGGTTATCTGTAGCCTGGATGACCGAATCAAAGTGCTGCATTGCATTGATATGGGCAGACGCCAGGTCCCAGACATGGATATAATCCCGGATGCCCGTGCCATCGCGGGTAGGCCAGTTCGTTCCGGTAATGTTAAAGACCGGCTGTTTCCCGCGTGCCACATCCACCAACTTGCCAAGGATGTGGCTTGGATCTTTGGCGTGGATACCAGAGCGCATGAGGGGGTCTGCACCAATCGGGTTGAAATATCGCAAGGCGATTCCTTTCATCCCGTACGCCACGCAAAAATCCTGCAGCACCATCTCCATCATATATTTTGTTCGGGCGTAAGGGCTATTGGGTTTCAATGGTGAAGATTCGTTGACCATGTATCCGGGGACCACATCATAGATCGCCGCTGACGAGCTAAAAACCACACGCGGATAACCTAATTGATGAAGCTGATGAAAGAAATTTGTGGATTTCCATACATTTTCAGCGTAATACTCATATGGTTTCTCGACCGATTCTGGGACGACAATCAAAGCAGCACAATGGATGGTTCCTTGAATATCCGGATGATCAGTGAATATCTGTTTTAACAATTCTGTATCAAGAATATCACCACGATAAAATATCCTATCGCGTGTAAATTCAATTTTCCCGGTAATCAATGAATCCAATATAATGGGCGTATGCCCCTGATCAAGCAGCGCGGAACAAATAGTGCTTCCGATATAACCAGCACCACCGGTAATTAGTACCTTCATGGTTTTCTCCGATGTAGTTTATTGATTGGTGCAATTATAATCTGACTCAATCGATTGAAGCGCTTGTATCTGTTCAGGGCTGGCAGCGGTGGTTTTAGCGATACGTGACCAGGCATTGCACAACATGGTAATGACCCCTTCTCCACCGTGAGAGACCGTATCCCGACTGAGTTCAACGGCACGATCCCAATGACCAAGGTGAGCATACCCTTCTATAAAAGGCAATCTTTCAGTGGCTTCATTTGGATTATCGTTCAGTGTAAATGCCAAATCCCCATATGCGACGATTGCCGACCAGTCTTTTTTCTGTCTGGCAAGATCTGCTTTTTCGAAGTAATAACACCAAGTCGGTGCGGGTTCCTGTCCAAACACATGATATGGAGGGACAGCCTGGTTGTCAAAACGGATTTGCTCAAGATTTGAGAACCTTGCTGCTTTAGCTGACAGCGCGGGAAGGCGTTGGTAATTATCATCCAATTTACGATCCAATAACCGGATGCAGGAAGGTGGAACAGCAAAGAGGGCGATTGAATTATCTGTGGTACCGTTGAAAGAAAGGGTGCTATAGTCCTGGTTAATTGGTAGTCCTTCAGTCAATCCGGTAAGGCCAGACCCCAGACGAACGCTGATATAGTCCAGTAAATAGGGCATATCCAGGGATTTGTTTTCCGGCGCGTATACCCAATTCACTAATGCGGTTAAGGAATTATCACTGTAATAACGCAGGGGAATGTCATTGCTGAGGAGTGCTGTGCCGGGTTTAAGATCGGGCGCCCGCCAGGTTAACTGCCAGTAGATGTCTTTGATGATCTCCCATTCGTATCGAAAACGGTTGGTTGTTTGCAAATGCCATGAACAGGAAAAACCAACCAGAAGCGCTATGATTATGAGCTTTACCGTATTGTATCTGGGAATACAGTCGATAAAACCTGTTACAAGTAATGCCGAGCCAAAAATGAAAGGAAGAGTAAAACGACTGCCAAGTGGGTCGAGATCGACTTGAAGACCTGCGATCCAGAATGGCCAGCCGGCGATAAACAAAGCAAGAGCCCCAACCGAAATCGCCTGGGTGGGCCAGGAGGAATGAGTTACTCGGGTTACAGGTTGAGCTTGCTTTATCTCGTTTTTACGCCGATACAGAAACGCTAAAGTTGCACCAGTACCAGCAATCAACACAGCCCAGGATAGGATAAGCATATTTCTGCCCAACATATTAAAATCATTTGGTATAAATGGATTAAACCATGCGAAAAAGCCAGCACGCAAGATTGAAGTGGAGATAAGGGGTAATAATGCACTGAGTCGATCACCCAGCGATTGACTTTGGTCAATAAGAACCGGCACGTAATAGGGAAATTTAAAGAAAAATATACGCCAGGCCCCATATACTACTAGAATCGCCATATAGGGAAGTGATACCAATAAGGTTTGTAATAACCGTTTTCCTTTTTCTGATATTTTTTCCTGAAAAACGATAAACAGAAAAAGTGGACGTAATAGCTCAAGGGATATGAAATATTCCATCGTAAAGATACTGACGGCACCGGCAATTAGAGATAAGATGGTCACTGGCCAGAAGCGATGGGGGTGACGAACGGCCCATAGCATGCCCCCAAATGATAAAAACGTCAGCAGAAGACAGACAAGGTGTATATTGAAGACAGTCGCTATGGGAAGCTCGCGAAACCCCGGATAAATTGCGAATAACAAAGACACCCAAAGCCGTTGTTTATCAGCAGCAGGCCAAAGTTGCTTTAATGTCCACCATACAGCCACCGCCCCTGCCCAGCGCATGAGCAAGGCCAAAATATGATACCCCAGTGGCGATTCACCCAAAAAGTACGTTGTAACAATGAACACCCATGCGGAAAATGGACGATGATTGGAGTTGTAGGAGATGTACCCACCAGGGCCAAACATGTGGTAAACCCACATATTGGGGAGGTCGTCCCAGTAATAACCGAGAAAAGGGATTAGTGGGCTGTAAGCGAGGATACATATGAATAGCAAGACAAGCGGGGGTGGAATTTGCCCAAAAAACCTCAGAACTTTACGCACCATAAAAGGATTTTATCATTTTCCTCGATTATTCGGGCACCTCTCGGTCTCCACCCAAAGTTGAGATCCATCGGTAATAATGTGAACCCAGCCGTTCTGTTTGGTCGTCAACATGGATATGTCTTCATACAAGCCCGCCCCACCAGTTGTTGATTCACCGGGAGCGGAGTTCACTATGATTAAGGTTGGATTTGCCAACCGTATGATACCCCGGGGATTATGTTCTTGGTCCCCGTTCGCAGCCAGTTGGATTACCGAAAAGGTTTCGTTTGATTGAGTGTTAAGACTCTTGATCAACCAATCGGACCGATCAATATTAATAGGGATCAACATGAAGAAGTCTTTCCAATTCAGAAAAAACACACCATTATCAGTTTGGTGCATCGTAAATCGTAAAAAAACATCAGGCGCTAACTGGAATGTAGTTTGAGACAGATCCATTGAACTGGTGATTTTATTTACAGAAATACTTTCACACAAATCTCGAGCCCCAGAATGTCTGGCGGGATCACCAATCCAAATTAGATGGTCAATGGTAACGCCGTTCGTTCCATGAGATATGGAGCGGATGGATTGTTTATCTGTGACAGGTAGGAAAACGAGATCCAATGAGTGATTATGGGGAGGAAGCCATTTTCCCAGGTCAGCGGACAGCTGGCTGCTTTGTGATCCGCCCCCAATTAATATGTATCTACCAGTAGGAGACTGCAGCAGAACACTTTCTGAGGGGCCATTTTCAAAAATCACAACATGCAGTTTTCCATCTGGTGTCGATAATGCTGTTCGCCAAAGTATCGCCACGACCGCTGAGCATAAGAGGATGATCAAACCGGGTTGCATCAGGCGTTTAATGAATGAGCCTGTCCCCAGTAAAAAGACTAGAAAGATGATCGCATAATAGAGAACAAAAAAGCCAACCCCCAAGTGTATTGATATAATCGGATTCCCATTTGTGGCATTCAGTAATTCGACCACCTTGATAGTGTACGCTAAGAATGGCCAGGCAAGATATGCCACCAGTTGGCCGAGTGGTAACCAAAGTAGACTTAATAACAAAGCCAATCCACCCAGAATCATTACCGCAGGCTGGGCGGGTAGTATTAATGGATTTGAAATCAACGCCAACCACGAAAAGGCATGGAAGTGATAAGCCATTATTGGAAATGTTGTGATCAAAGCCGCGATGGTATAAAGACAATATTCAGCAATTGGGTCAGCAACCTTGTCGACCACCCTGGATTTGAATAGCCGATATAGTATCTGCTTGGTAAATGTCGACATCTGTCCAGCAAAAAGGATCAACCCCAGGGTTGCCATGAATGAAAGCTGAAAAGAGATATCCCATGGTAGAAACGGATTGACCAGGCACATGATTGCGCCGGTGAAAGCAAGACTGTTCACCCCGGTTTGTCTCCTGCCTATCAAGCTGGCAAACAGCCCCAAGCTGCCCATGATGGCAGCACGGACCACAGAAGGACTGGCGCCGGTGAGGATAACATATATCCCAAGGGTAATTGCTGTGATTAATGCCCCTTTCTGTGGACCGAAAAAACGATAAAAGATAATGGAGAATAATGCCGCCAGTATGGATATATTGAATCCCGAAATAGCAATGATATGCGTTGTACCTGTATTGCGAAACGCCGTTTGAATATCTGGGGGTATGTCATTTTCTATACCCAGCAAGATACCAGATAACAATGCGGATTCAGGGGCTGGAAACACAATAGATAGTATTGACTGTGCTTTACTCCTTAAGGCATAAATCCAGCCCACAATGGGATTTCCATGATCCCCGTCAATGAATATGATTTCTGGATAATAAAGCGATGAATGAATACTGTGGTGGGCCAGATACTCTCGATAGGAAAAGTCCGCTTCATCACTCGGTGTTGACAACCTGCCAGTTAATCGGATCTCATCACCATACTCCCACGCCGTAGTGATGCCGGTAGTGACGATGACCTTTCCCATTATGGGCCGTGATATTGATGGGGGCAATCCTAATGAAAGTGAGTGGGTTTTTACGGTAATCAACTGGGATGCATTACGTCTGTCGGGATAATCCGTAATCACCCCGATGATTGTTACAACACCTTTTTCATTGTACCAGGCCAGATGACCTTCTGATAACGGTAAACAGGCAGCCTGCATTCTGACCAAACCGATTATGAAAGAGAGGATCAATAGGATTGGCGGCAGACCCAAGCGATGGCTTTTGCGAATCAACCAAAAAACCCCCGGCCATCTTCTGGTGATCAATAACATCAGCCATAGCCCCAACGCCCCGGTCAAGCTGATAATGCCGGCAGATAAGGAAAAACCGGCATATTTGGCAAAAATCAAGCCAGCCAGGTAAGTCAAGGCCACCCATGTTAATGGGGGCAACATATTAAATTGGTTACATCAGTATAACCCAAATGGAAATAAATTGCTATTGATCAGGATGTTGAATTAAGCAATACTCTCAAGCGGGGATGATCACGATAAAACCCATGATATTGTTCAGGTAGTAAAGCAGCGATCTGGCACATGATCTCATCTGTGCAACGATTCAACCAGGATGAACGATCTCTCTGTGACATGGGAGGTAACCAGAATGGTTTTCCGTATCGAACTACCAATCTGGGAAAGTGAAATGCCATCAATTTCATTATCGCACTTTCCGTGCCTGCGATTCCAACGGGCACAATCGGACACTGAGCGCGTGCTGCCAGAAGTGCAGCGCCTGGTTTGCCCTCAATCAGAGCGCGGGTGTTGCTTCGGGTTCCTTCCGGTGCAATGCCTATCGCTCCCCCATCCTGTATGTATTGCCTGGCAGCGCTCAATGCTGAAAAATCCGCCTTCTCTCTATCCAGCCAGATCACTTTGGCAGCATTCAGTATGATGCTGAAAAGGGGGTGTTTTTTGTATTTATCTGCAGCAAGTGCTGAAATATCGGGTCGATTTGGTGTGATGAAAAGCAAAGGTACATCCAGGCGACTCATATGGTTCGTGGCGATGATAATCCCGCCCGTTGTGGGGACGTTCTCTACACCCACAAATTCTGTTCTTGTGAGGTGTCGGAATGCATAGCTGATTAATTTGAGTAATGTTTTTCGTTCCATTGCCGGTCAGTTCCAGATTTCCTTAAATAATAACACTTATGTTGAAAGAAGTATTCATCTGCTTTGGAAAAAATTTTACCCGGGGCTTTCCTCAGTTGATTTGGATTTATTTATTCGATTCTTGATTAATTCAACAAAGACAGGTAGGACCGAGATCAGGACGATCGCAACAATAACCAGTGAAAAGTTATTTCTTACAATTTCCAGGTTGCCAAAGAAGTACCCACCAAATATAAAAAGAGCCGTCCATACCAATCCACCAACCACGTTATAAGTAATAAAGCGCCCATAAGACATCGCGCCAACACCTGCCACAAAAGGAGCGAATGTGCGGATGATTGGCATAAAACGAGCCAGGAAGATGGTTATGCCGCCATGCTTTTCATAGAATCTATGAGTTCGGTCCAGGTACTCTCTTTTCAGGAAAGGCACTTTTTCTGTAAATACACGTGGACCGATATAGTGACCGATCCAGTAATTAACAGTGTCTCCCAGGATGGCCGCGGTCGCCAGACTGAGAAACAACCCCCCAACAGTTAGAGGACTTTCAGGTAAAGCCGCCAGGGTTCCTGCCGCAAAGAGGAGAGAGTCACCGGGTAGAAACGGAGTAATTACAAAGCCGGTTTCCATGAAAATAACAAAAAACAATGGCACATATGTCCATCCGCCTATTTGTTGGATCAATTCACCCAGATGCTCATCCAGATTTATAAACAAATCGATTACAGTTTGTATAAATTGCATATATTATCCCTTTAATAATTTATCATTGAACATTAAAAAAACCAACAGTAGGATGAACGTAACACCCAGTAATATCAGAGGCATATTGCCCGGTTGTGTCAATTGCCAGGAATTTAGTAATGCTGGACTGATCATTTGCGTGATACCCTCAATAGTTACCAACCCATTCCAAACAGCATGAATGATAATCGATATTAAATATGATAGGGCGGCTTTGATATAACCCCGGCCACTGACAGCAGATGCTAACCCCCAGCCACCAATAGCGCCGGTGGTTATATGCATCAGTCCAGCACCTGCGCGACCCAATAATTGGAACCACCATTGATCCGATCCATCAAGAACCGGTACGGTTAACAGGCTTTCTGTTAGAGCAAAACCCGCACCACCCATGGCGCCTATCATTGCTCCCATGCGTGGGGTTGGTTTGTGCCAGGCCAGCAGCCAAAGTGGGATCTGTTTTACTGCTTCCTCGATGATCGGTATGAAACCGGATAACAGGGACAGAAGTAAAAACCGATTGACAGGGCGGGCGAAAAACGCTGTAAGCACATTGGTGAGTATGTCAGGATTATCTTGCGCACCGGCCAGTCGGTTTAGGGTCATTTCCAATTCGCCGATGACCGCTGTATTTTGGGAGATAAAGAGGAAGAAAAGCATCAAAGCAATGGCTATGGCGCCGAGTTCAATCAGGGTTCCCACCAGAGGAGAGATGACGATCCCGGCACTCAGAGCCCCCCAACCACGGGAGCTTTGCAATGAGTCTGAGCGCTTGATTACAAGCGACACAAACAAGGTGATAGGGATAATCACAGCGAGGATGGTCAGGATAGGAAAAAGGAATGGCAAAGTTATACCACGGGTGATTACCAAATGTCCCAATAGAAGCGTTCCACCCCAAAAGAAAAACAAAACCACAATGAAAACGGGTGACTGAAACCGAGAAAAAAAACGACTGCCAGTGAATCGTATTGCTTTCCCACTTATTGATTTAATTTTATGGATGGAAAAAGGTAACAGCAATATACCCAGTACCATCATGACCAATCCATAAACAAAAACCAGACTGGAATCAATGCCAGAATGATTGGTTACAATTATTTGGATTATCCCAACCAGTGCCAGAAGGCCTCCGGCTATCAGGGCAAAAGCAGCGGCTGTGATTGACAGAACCATTTGAATGAGGCAATAGGTGTTGGCCTGACGCAAGGATGTAGATGGTAATGGAGTAGTAATGGTTATTTTACCTCGACGATCACTTGATATATTTTATCGCCTTTAGCGATAGTTGTCCCCTGTGAAAGGTCACGTTCAGACAGTGAGCGAACCACTTCCATTCCTTGAATAACTTTACCAAAAACCGTGTACTCACCATTCAGATCTGACATGGGGACCATGGTAATAAAGAATTGGCTGCCGTTGGTGTCAGGCCCTGCATTGGCCATGCCAACTACTCCCGGAGAGTCAAATTTTAAAGAATCAGTAATTTCATTTGGAAAAGCATACCCGGGTCCACCATATCCCGTGCCTGAAGGATCACCGGTTTGAGCCAAATACCCCTGAACTACACGATGGAAGGTAATGTCATTGTAAAAACCGTTTCTTGCCAGGTAAACAAAGCTGTTGACTGCAAAAGGCGCCTTATCTGGAAAAAGCTGAATGACAATAGCACCCTTTTCGGTTTCGAGTGTGGCGATATATTGTTTTGCTGCATCGATTGTGTATGGGGGACAGCCGGTTATCTGCCGTTCTTCGAGCAGCATCAAGCTGATGACATCCTTTAAAATTGAATATTCCCTTGGTCCCTGATACATCACCCCGTTTATAACGAGAAAGGGCGTATAGGGAATACCCAGAGAGATGGCTTCTTCGCGGGCAGCATTTACCTTGTCAATGATTACCTGGCTTTTAAGGTCATTGACAAGTATCTCCGGGTCGATCCCGATGTTAACAGCGGCTAGCTGAAGCCAGTCTTCAAAATCTTGGGCGTTTAGTAATGACCACTCGGCCCGCCTCTCGAATAGCGTTTTTGTCATTGGCCAGAAACCACCCTGAACTCCGGCGGCCTCTGCTGCCTGGGCGGAGATTAGCGATTTATCATGAACCGGGTTGGGAAAGTGGCGCACTACTATTCGGAGCTCATCAGGGTAATCCAATCGTAGCTGATCCAAATCTGGAGCAAGACCAGCGCATCCAGGACATTGATAATCCACATATTCCACGATGGTTACGATTGCTTCTCCCGGTCCATCTACCCAATCATCGTTTGTGATGGCTGGGACTAACAACCTCATGGCCTCATCTGTTGAATCTGGGGTTGTTTCGGTACTGCTTACCAAAGTGCAATAACCCTGATAATTTGCAGGGATGGTTGTAATGGATGATCCTGATGTCGGATTTTGCGTGATCGCTTGATTACACGCGCATAAAAACAGCCCAACGAAGAGTGGAGATATGATATGACGTTTCATCATTAATTTAATGATGGAAAATATCCAGCGCAAGATAATTGTAACATTTACATTTACATTAGACCGGCTGGTCGTGCATAATAATGGAATGGATTAGCCTTCATGGTGTGGAGAGATTGATTTTAGTGTTTTCGCAACAGCTTGACGCATGTCAGCCTGAACAAGGTCGCGGTCCCGGTTGGCGTCAATGACATTCCATATATGGGGAGCTGCTTCAGCCATAGAACGGTATCCTTTTCTGACCCGCTCGTGAAATGCCACGGAATAAGCATCCAACCGATTCCATTCGCCACAGTCTGTCTTTCGGCGCAACCCTCTTTCAACCTCAATATCCAGCAATATGATTAAGTCAGGTTGCAAGCCGCTTGTAGCAAACTCAAGAAGTTTCTTGAGTACATCCAAATCAACTCCATGGCCATATCCCTGATAGGCTAAAGTCGCGTCTGCATAACGATCAGAAATAACGACAACACCATTGGCAAGAGCTGGTTTGATCACTTCCTCAACCAACTGGGCGCGGGCAGCCAGAAAAAGAAGAGTCTCTGCCTGGGGTGTTAGTGCTTTATTGTCCAGGGAGACCAAGACCTTCCTGATTTGATCACCAATAAACGTGCCACCTGGTTCGCGGGTCAACAACACTGTATGTCCGAGTGAGTGAACATAATCAGCCAACAATGGAATCTGGCTGGTTTTCCCACTCCCCTCCGGGCCTTCTAGTGTAATAAAAAAGCCAGTCATTAATCCCTGAATATCCTAACCCGGCGATTGGGTTCTTTCCCAAAGGATTGGGAAACCAACTGTGCTTGACGGGCCATATCATGTTGCAGTCTGCGCAAGGCTGCATCAGCGGGGGGTAAATCTACCCATCGCTCTCCATTCAGGACCGCTTCGATTGCAGCGCGGGTTTGCATGTTGGATTTCTCATTGACAGGCTCTTCGATGACATTCCCTGGCAGGTTGAACAGGTCGGCGAGGAATTGCTCCATTTGATTGATCGTATTCGCTCTTAAGACATAAATCGGGATGCCCCGTTGCTCCGCGTCCAGAATGGATTGCTGGCGATTGCGATAATAAGTCCGCATCGTGACCAGTGTCTGGGCCTCTTCCAGATCTTTAACCACTAATGCCGGAACACCCAATCTTCGCGATGCTTGTAAAAGGCGGTTCCGGGCGATTCCGTATGGGTAAATACGAATGGGGGCGTGATCGCGTGCATTTTTGCTGATGGGCGTGGAATTTGTCATGCGATCAGAAATGTGTTCAGAAAAGCCTGTTTTATTGAGGTAATGTCGTTGGAAAGGTGCCGTATCCATATTCCCGGAGTTGCGTTGCGCACTGGAGATTGGACGGTTTTCACTCTTGGCTGCTGGTTTTTCGATATGTATCTCGTTGTTTTCATCCCGGTAACGAAATTCAGGAGTTAATGAATAGCCACGCACAAGATTATCAACCGCAGCACTCACATCTTGGTATATCGCCAAATGATTCCGCTCTTGAATTTCGATTAACATATCAAAGGTGGGTGGCGCACGGCGCTCCAAAACAGTCTTCTGTGTTCCGCGCCGACGGGCTTCTTCATCGGATAGGGTGACTGATTCAATGCCGCCGATCAGATCAGATAGCGTTGGGTTAAGTAATAAGTTCTCTAAGGAACGCCCGTGTGCCGTTCCAATCAGCTGAACACCGCGTTCCGCGATAGTTCTGGCTGCTGCTGCCTCAAGTTCCCGCCCGATTTCGTCTATCACGATCACTTCGGGATTATGATTTTCAACCGCCTCGATCATCACCTCATGTTGTAAGGATGGCTTTGATACTTGCATGCGGCGGGCCTTCCCTACGGCAGGATGTGGAACATCACCATCTCCACCGATCTCATTGGAGGTGTCCACAATGACCACCCGCTTAGACTCAGCCAGAATACGGGCAGCCTCCCTTAACATAGTGGTCTTGCCAATCCCGGGCTTTCCCAGGATCAACAGGCTTTTTCCAGATTCGACCAGATCCTGAATAATATCGAGGGTTCCATAGACTGCCCGGCCGACCCGGCATGTAAGGCCCACGATATGCCCGCGTCGGTTGCGAATGGCAGAGATGCGGTGTAACGTTCGCTCCAAACCTGCTCGGTTGTCGCCGTCAAACTCCCCAATTCGTTGAACGACATAATCCAGGTCCGCGTGCGTGGCTTCATTTGTCGTTAGTGGAATCTCACTATCAACGAATCGCGCGGTCGGATTTCTGCCAAGATCAATAATGATTTCCAATAGGTTGTCACTATTATTAGCTTCTGTTACCGCTTTTGAAATCGTGATTGGCAATACCTCCAGCAATACTTGGAGATCATCGGTTATTCTTTTTTGATTCATATAACTTTCTAGATATCCTTCTTAATCAGTAATTTTAATCCATTAATGATTGCTGATCCGGCAGGGTGTGATTGGCTGTGATGGTTTGGCTTTACGTTTATCGATTTGCATTAATTCAGTTGTTTTGAATTCCTTAACGTAGCTGGCCAGATGTTTTACCAGTATGGCTTGATGAGAATTATAGTCAGCGTTCATCATTTCAATACTTCGGAACAACCAGGATTGATATGATCGTATTGATAGATACATGGGGCGCGACAGTCTCGCTGGCAAACATTGAGTCAGATCACACAACAAATCACCGACGCGGGATACCTCGGGATCGAATAACGGGTGTATCCAGATCCCATGTGGGCCGCTGCGCACATCTGCAAAGGCGATTATACGCTCCGCCTTGTGACAGACCCAGAAGCGGGAGCGGAAACGAGCAGGTAAGTCAGTTATCTGAGAGATGGGTGGGATATTTGCCTGTAATAATTGGGTAACCTGCCACCAATCGACTTCTGCCAGAGGGCACCATTCCCCTGCACTCTCCAGACTGCTGGAATTGCTCACTTGGTCGCCAAGTTTCCAGATATCCTGCCAGGCACTGACGGTAAAACCACAGAATTTCATTTTTTCCAATAGTGGATGTTTATGGTCAACCTCAGCAATCAGGTGCATCACGCCCAATCGTTGTGTGCGCTCGACCATGTCCCCCAGAATGACAGCAAGTGTGTTTTCTTGGATTACTGCACTTCCACCCAACAAGGTGAGGTATCCCAGCTGCTCTTGTGATGTAGCCCTGACCTGGGCGATGGTTTCCATGCCTTCCCCCTGCTGATATAACAGGGTTAATATGGTCTGGCCTGGATCAAACTGGGATGCCATCCACCAAAAACCCTGAGGCGAGCCGTACATGAATTTCAAGGCACTGTTTAATGCAACAGCATCTTCCAGGATGTGCTGGTTGAGGAGTAATTCCGGAAGCGAAATGGAACGAATCCTAATAATTGGGCCTCTGATTAATTTATTCTACCATGTTGAAATCGAAGTCTACATATACTGACGCATAGCGTCCAGCATACGGACAAAGCGCACTGTTGCACCAACATCATGGACCCGAATGATATCAGCCCCGCGCATGATCCCCAAGCCCACAGCTGCAAGCGTACCCTCCAGGCGTTGATCTGGGGGTAAATCAAGAGTCAATCCGATAAAGGATTTGCGCGAAGGACCCAGGAGGACCGGGTAACCGAGTTCATGAATCTCGTTCAGATGAGCGATCAGGGTCATATTTTGCTCGACGGTTTTTCCAAATCCAATTCCCGGATCGAGGATGATCATATCATCCGTGATGCCTGCTGAGTGTGCAAGTGTCACGCTTTGAAGCAATTCGGTTATCACATCCTTTGCTAGATCATCATATTGAGTACCTTGCGGGTAGTTTGACAGACGCAATGCAAGTTTGGGATCAGCCGGTTGTGAACGGTTGTGCATTAATATCAAGGGTGCCTTATGTTTTTTTACCACCTCGGTCATACGGGGATCAGCTCTTAATGCCCAGATATCATTGATCCAATCGACACCCATCTGTAAACCGGTTTCGGCAACAGATGCTTTATAGGTGTCCAGAGAAAGTGGTATTCCCAAGTTCTCGTTGATAAGCGCCTGAATTATGGGGATAACCCGCCTTAGCTCTTCTTCTTCACTGATGGGAGGTGCTCCCGGACGGGTGCTTTCACCACCAATATCCAGGATATCTGCACCCGCTGTTATAAAATTACGAGCTTGTTCCAATACCTGATCAAGCACATTTTCATGAACGAGTAAGCCGTCACCAGAAAAACTATCCGGGGTGATATTAATAATTCCCATGATGTAAGTTCGCTCTCCCCAGGAAAAATCGGCAAAAGTATTTTTCATGTACTGCAACCCTTCTCATGATTAACAAAGATTTCCACACCGGTCTTGTCGATCGCAGCAGCAAGAGATCTTATTGTCATGCCGGTGATTGGATGGAGCAGGTCCGCGGCAATATCCGACAAGGGCAGCAGTACAAACGCTCGCTCGGTAAGCCGGGGGTGCGGGATCGTTAAACCCTTCGATGATACTACCAGGTTGTCGTAAAACAGGATATCAAGATCAATCAGCCGTGGTCCAAAGCGAATGGATGGTTGGCGACCCATTTCAATCTCAATGGATTTCAGATTTTTCAGCACCTTGCGGGGAGTGAGTGTAGTGGCTGCCTCCAGCACACAGTTAAGAAATAAAGGTTGATCCTGATAACCCCATGGTACGGTTTCATAAATGGGTGACACAATCCTCGGACGAATATCAGGTTCGAGCATCTGAATCGCTTGCGTTAAATTGCTTTGTCGGTCTCCCAGGTTGGATCCGAGGCCCAGATAAATACGATGCTTCATTCTTTCCATACTTCGAGGATAGTGATGAGATCTGATAGTAAACCATATGCAGTGGTTCCAGGGCCAGGATTGCTCTCGAGAATCCCCAATCCTGGAAGCGTGTCTGTTTCAAATTGAATATAGGAACTCGTGCCATTTACTGAATAAAGAGTTGAATCTGAGTTAACACACTCAGGGGCAACGCGTGCTGATACATTTCGCCCTTTTTTTCGGGCCGAACAAACCAGCTTCCAGCGCTTGCCTTCTGCTTTGGCAGCAGAGATCATTTCTGGAGTAACGCCTCTAATTCCCTGTCGATCAACCTGCGAGGGTGTTAACGCCACTCCCAATAATACCGTGGAGAGAGCGGCAACCTTAATGGCGGCGTCCCAACCATCAATGTCTGCTGAAGGATCAGTTTCTGTAATACCAACCGCTTGAGCATATTTTACCGATGCTTCCAAAGTATCACCTGATTCCATTCGTGATAAAAGGAGGTTGGTACAGGAGTTAAGTATTCCATGAAATCCGATCAACTGGGAAGCCGGGAGACATGATTGAAACAAAGAAAAAATAGGTGCACCATCCATGACAGATGACTCAAAACGGAAACAACGCCCTTGATTCCTTGCCAGGTTAGTCAATACTTCATATCCATGTACAACTGGGCCTTTATTGGCGGTGATTACATGCATACCTCTCTCAAGCGCATGTCGAAGGTGGTTTATTGCGGGTTGGCCGGTCTTTTGATTCACGGGAGTATTCTCCAGTAGAATATCCCCTTGGCAAACGTCGATGAATTCCATGGTGGTATTTACGGTCGGCCCCTTGTTGAGCAATGAATAATCCCCTGATCGCTTTGTAACCGGGTCGATCTTCAGGGGGTCAATTCCACCCGGATCAATGGCGTAGCCATGTCGATTAGTGGCGATACCGGTGATTTGTATTTTGACCCCGTATTGATCAGAGAGCAGCGCGTGTTTATTGTGTAGCAAATTAACAAAAGCTTTGCCCACATTGCCAAAACCAACCATTACCAGACGTATTGTTCTCATTCTTGCCATATCCTTTGTAACTGTAGTGATCAAATTGGAGGCCATGGTATTGTGCGCCGGGTGCTCGGTGGAATGGGATAAAGACCACCGATCAGCAACGACCTCATTCTACCTGCCAATGCAGATAATTCAGCGGGACTTAACAAAGAGATTACTTGGTCATAAACACCGATTTGTGTGGTTAGATCAATATTCACCCGTTCGATATCAGCCAGTAAATCATGGGGTATTTCTTCACCTGCGTGATCCCAGGCAACTGTTCGAAGTTTCTCAACCACATGAAAGGTGAGTCCATGGTCGATAAGCCAGACATGCCCATCCGGATCCTCGATAAAGTGGCCGGCTTTTCTGTCTGCGTTATTGAGCATGTAATCAAAAAGCAGGATCTTCCGACGAAGCGCAATATGAGCATCTGACAAAGTGAAATAATGGGTTTGCGGGTCATGTGTGATGAAAGCCTGGAGAGAACCAGGCCCCATTGGGCCTTTTTTTCGATGAACGGTTGGCGGAACCAGACCCCATTTCAGTGCTTCACTGAACACATACGTTGCCACCTCCCGTTTGAACAGCGTTCTGGGAGGAAAATCCCATAACGGTCTTTCACCTGCACTCGGTTTATAAACTGCCCGCAGCTCATGAGAAGTGGTTCTGACATTTACCAGAAAGGTACCATTGGAGCCTTGCAAAAACTGACCCGCCAAGTCGATTTCCCCACATTGTAAATCCCTAAGAGTCGCCAGCTTGTCCATCTTGTATTATTTGGGATTTTTTATGCCCATTTTTCTTTGGGCAGACATGCCCTTTGGGACCAATTACCTCGCCACATAATGGGCAAATTGGGCGACCTCGATCAGCCAATTCAACGCACCAATGCGCCAGACGACGAAGTTGATTGCGATTGCACCACAAGCGAACGACCCCCCGCTCTTCAGTGTCCTCTGCTTCGACAGACACCTCACGTAAGACCATAATGATCATATCTTCTGACAGGTCATAGCCCAGGCCGAAATCACCTATTCGGAACAAAGGCTCCACGGGGGATTTTAATTGCATATCTTCTTCAGTATATGTTGAAGAGGCATCTTCAAGATCCGGATGGTCCTTTTTGATATCTGCCAGGAATTGTTCAATGGCTACTGCCAGGGCTTGCAATTGTATTTTTTCCACAAGCAGTGAGACAAGCTCTCCCCCCTTCGTTGCTTGAATGTAAAAGACACGCTGACCGGGTCTGCCGATGGCGTTGGTTATGATATCATCTACTGGGTGAAATTCTATTTCTATACCTGGCATAAAAAATTCCTGACGCGGGATTCCCACATTATAAGACATTCCAACCGTGGTCTGGTAGAAGATGAACACAATTAATAACCCCCTCTTATCTCGAAGTGCGATAAAAACAAGTCGTGAATTGTGGGTTGTTCGGTGGTTAATATTGCGGAAAAGGCTGGCAGGGCGCAGGAAACGGGAAAAACGGGCGGGAACACGATTCGGTTTTTCAGGTTTTGGTTTGGGCTTGATGACATTGGGTATCAGCGTTTTGCTTATATGGGGTGGTTTCTATGTCTACCAGATCCTGTCAGGGCTCCCATCCATTGGGCGATTGGAGCGCCTGGCAGGCCCGGGTGGCAGTATCTATTCTCCCACTCATTATTATGATCAGACGGGTCAGTCACTGATTGATGATGAAAGGGTGGCGTTTTCCCACTTGGAACACATCGCGTTTTCATCAGATCAAGCACAACCCGAAGGAGTGATGCTTGCGACATATGCACTGGCTGTCCTGACAAGCATGGATGGAACACATATATTCGATCCCAACCTGGCACCGCCGATCTCGATCGAGGAGCGCCTGGTTTTAAATTTACTGCTCTCTACCGAACCGCCTTCGACAGGTAGAACGATTCGCACGAAGCTGTTGTCTGTTATGGCAGTTACCAGGTATGGACGGTGGACTTTGCTGGATTGGTTCCTGAACACAACATCATATGGACATGGTACCTGGGGGGCTGAACAGGCAGCTCGGCTTTATTTTAATAAAGCGGTCACGCAGTTGGATTCGGGTGAATCTCTGGTGTTGGCTGTCATTGCGTTGAATCCCGAGGCGAATCCAATTGATACCCCCGAGTTATTTAATATCACATTGCGATCGGTTGGTATACACTTGCTTTCCACCGGATTGGTGAATGCCGAAGTGCTTAACCTTGCTGACAATGCTGTCAGTGAAATTTCCACCCCAATAAATGAAAATGACAAACACGTATCTGCATTTGTTGCTACTGTTAATAAACAATTGGACGATGCATTGGTAAGAGACCTCCCTCTTCAGGGAGGGTTGACAGTAATAACGACATTGGATATGAACATCCAGCGGCAACTTGAATGCGCCGTGGGATCGTTACTTGGTGTGGAGAGCATCAGAGCCGATTGTTTTCTCATACAGGAAGAAATAAAGAAGCCACAATTGCATACCTCAATTCCTGATGGATTGATGGTCAGTTTCACTTTGCTGGATCCTGTCACCGGGCAAATCAAGGCCATGCTCGGGGATTTCTCGCCCACCTCTGGGCAACAGGGTTTGCTGAAACCGCATCCAAGCGGATCGTTGACAACCCCCTTTATCTATTTACTTGGCATGTTACATGGCATGAGCCCCGCCAGCCTGGTATGGGATACGCCTACTGGATTTATGGATTCGCAATTGGATCAGTATGTTGCTCAGTATGAGTACCAGGGACCGATGAGTGTGCGAACTGCGTTGACAGATGACCACCTGGTGCCTGCCGCCAAATTGCTGGATGGGTATGGCCGGGAGGGCGCACTGGCTTTGATGAGCAGTTTTGGGCTGCAATTTTATGCCAGTGAGGGTATGCCATTTTCCACTGCTGTAACAGACGCCATCTCGATTGCTCAAGCATTTGGGGTTCTGGCAAATGATGGTAAGCGACCCGGAAAAACAAGTTTTAACAACATCGTGGTGGAACAACCGATGACCATCCAAAAGATCATCGATCATGAGGGCCAGACCCTCTGGGAGTGGAAAGAGTCCCCCCAGCAACCATTGATCAGTTCGGAGTTGGCTTTCCTGATCAACGACATCCTTATCAGTGGCGGCCTTGAGTCGATGGATTTTAGAGGATCGACCAAAAGTGGTTTAACCCATGAGAATAATGATTTCTGGCGGGTGGTATATACACCCGATTATGTCTTTGTAGTATGGATGGGCCTTCCAGATACGCAAGAAGGTATTAATTTTTCAAAAACGGGAATTGACCTTGAGCTGATCCTCATACTGGAGAATTACTACCAACCTGACCACGAATGGCAGATACCAGATAACATCATACGCTTGGAAGTATGTTACCCATCGGGATTGTTGCCGGGAGAGGCCTGCCCCGAGACGGTAAAGGAGTATTTCATCTCTGGAAATGAGCCGGTATCAATCGATAACTTGTTCAAGCAGATTCGGATTGACAACGAGACAGGGAGACTTGCCACTGTTTTCACGAACCCTGCCCATGTCGTGCAACGGGTTTATTACAATCCCCCGCCTGAAGAAGTCTTCTGGGCACACACGTTGGGTTATCTCGCAGCCCCATCTGAATTTTCGGTTTATCAATCCAGAAATGTAGGTAGAACCATCCAGCTGGAAGAGCCTCAGAACTTCGCCAATGTGCAGGGAACTATAGAAATTAAAGGAACACTTTCAGTTGTTTATTTTATTTCATATCGATTTGACTTGGGGGTTGGCCTGGCGCCCGATCAGTGGCTGCAGATCGGCAGTTCAAACAAGGACTTGCCTATCGACAATATTTTAGGTTCTCTGGACACAACAAAATTCCAGAATGGGCTTTATACACTTAGGATCCAGGCTGTATACTCGGGAAATATTGTGGATGACGCCTACCTGGTTATTCTTATAAACAATCCGGAGACGGTTGATTGAACCAGGTATGTATCTCTCGTCGGGCACACGGTTGTTATCATGCCACAATCATGATCAGCAACATGCTTACCGGTGTCCTTGCAACCAGGCTGTGAGGTAGTTTTGCCGGCATATAAGCCCAAGAACCTGCATCAACCTTTAATTTCTCATCACCAAGTCTTAAATCTGCTTCGCCAGCCAAAAAATGCAATATGGCAGGATAAGCAGCTGTATGCTCAGTCAACTCCTGTCCCTCAGCAAACCCGAAAAGGGTCACCTTGACCTTGTCATTGGTGGTCAATGCCTTGCTGAGAATGCTTCCTGAGGGGATGCCATCCATTTCTTTGGCGATATTCTGATAATACTCGAATGACCCGCGCATATTAACCTCGCTTTTACACAAATGGTTTGAACCCTTCGCCTAAAGCCTCATGGACATGGCCGATCACCATGAATGCGTCCCGGTCGATCTCCTGAACCAGTGCTTTCAATCGATGAGTTTCTGAGTGAGTGATGACACAATACAGAACCGGGCGCCCCTTGCGGGTATAAGCACCCGTGCCCTCCAGTATGGTCACGCCACGGCCCAGGTTGGCCAGGATGGTCTCACTGACTTCTTGAGACGAATCTGTGATGATCATGGCTGCTCGATAGACACTGCTGCCCTCGGAAGCCAGCTCGGCGGCCATGCCACTGACATAGATCATCACCAGGGCATATAGCGCTAATGTCCAACCGAAAACGAAGCCGGCCGATAAAACCACGAGTGAATCAGTAACCAGATAAGCATGTGAAATGGAGATGCCGAATTTGTGGTTGAGAATCCGACCCAGAATATCACTTCCGCCGCTGGTGCCCTGCCCCCGGTAAACAAGACCAAGACCTATCCCTAAAACGACACCGCCATAGAGCGTGTTTAGAATGACGTCATCCGTGATACCAGTGGGGGGCAGATAGAAGACCAGAAAATCGGTAAATAATGAGAACGCAGCCACAGAAACGGCTGTGCGCAATGCAAATCGTGGTCCTCCCAGGAATCGCCAGCCAAGAATGAAGAGAGGCGCGTTCCCCAGCAGGACCATTAGTCCGATTGGCCAGCCGGTAAAGTGGTTTATTAATTGTGACATACCACTGATCCCCCCGCTTACAAGTTTGGAAGGGATAAGAAACAGGCGCATGGCAAACGCCTGGACCAGCGCACCGATTAAAATCAAAGAATATGCTTTGGCGGTATGCCAGGTAAGGTGTTTTCGAGCCACGACCTTTATTTTTGATGGAGATTTCTTTTTCACAGGATTAATCCAAATTGAGATGGTCTGATTATATCCTGCTGGCCGGTGGCTTGACCGGAGCATGCCCAACGGGTAGAATACGGGTCACAAGCGGGCGTCGCCAAGTGGTAAGGCATCAGCCTTCCAAGCTGACATCGCGGGTCCGAATCCCGTCGCCCGCTCTAGTTATTGAGCGCTATAATTGAGTAACAAATTGTAGCTCAGCAGCAGAAAGTGACGGGTCACATGGCTCCCCCTGTGGGTGTAACCGCTTGGGGGATGGGGCTTTGATAAAATAATCACAGAGGGCCCGTA
>JAFGXF010000061.1 GCA_016936755.1 Anaerolineaceae bacterium
TACGGTTGTTGATCTGCGCCGGCGGGACCGGCGGCGGCGTGTACCCCGCGCTGGCCGTCCTGAACGCATTGCGCGGGAAAGTTGACCCCGTTTTATGGGTAGGTAGTGAAACAGGCATGGAATCCGAATTGATCAAGCGTGCCAGTCTGCCCTACAAGGCCATCCCGGCTGCCGGAGTACATGGCGTGGGTTTGCGCTCCTTACCCGGCAACCTGTGGCAACTCTCCCGTGGTTATATGGCTTCCAGACGGATCCTGCGTGAATTTAAACCCGATGTGTTGTTCTTCACCGGCGGTTACGTCGCCGCACCCATGGCGCTGTCAGCCAGAGGATACGCAAGTGTCGTTTATGTTCCGGATATCGAACCCGGCCTGGCCCTTAAAACCATGGCACGCTTTGCCAGCCATATCGCCATCTCCGCTGAAGACTCCCGCCGCTTCCTCCCCCGGACTGTACCCTCGACTGTTACAGGGTACCCGACCCGGCCGGAGCTCGTGAACATTGACAAAACCAGCGCACGCAGACAACTCAGGCTGGATCCCAAAACACCAACCCTGCTTGTTTTTGGAGGCAGTAAAGGTGCGCGCAGTATCAACAACGCGATTGCCAAATGCCTGGATCAATTGCTTGCCCGGTTCCAGGTAGTCCATATCACCGGTCAATTGGATCGGGAGGTAGTTGAACAAGCGAAGAAGTCTCTGCCCAAAGAATTGCGTGCGCGCTACCAGGTTCACGCATACCTGCATGAAGAGATGGGTATGGCGCTGGCCAGCGCAGACCTGGTGGTATGCCGCGCCGGGGCATCCACGCTTGGTGAACTGCCACTCTTCGGTTTACCGGCAATACTGGTCCCCTACCCGCATGCCTGGCAGTATCAAATTGTGAATGCTGAATATCTATCAAGACACGGGGCTGCAGTCGTTATTGAAGATTCCAAAATGGAAGATGAGTTGTACCAAACCATCGATTCACTATTCAGGGATGATCGGCGATTGGCCAGGATGCAATCCAGCATGCGTTCCCTGGCGAGATTGGATGCAGCAGATCGGATCGCACATATCATACTGGCCACAGCTGAAATGAGGAAACATGATTAGTCTTTATGTCATCTTTTGGATCTTTTTCATCATCTTCGCCTTCATCGGTTTACTGCGTGGCTGGGCAAGGGAATTGCTGGTTACATTATCCGCAATTGGTGCATTGTTCCTGCTGACACTCATCGAACTCTATATCCCCGCCATCACATCCCCCATGAATGCGACCTCCCTGTTCTGGTTCCGCACCTGTGTCCTGCTGGCATTGGCTGCCGTCGGGTACTTATCTCCAAAACTGCCCGTTCTTGCGATCAATGTGAGACTGTCCTATGAGTCTCTTCAGAATTCCATCCTCGGGATGCTCATGGGTGGTTTCAACGCCTATTTGATCACCGGCTCGATCTGGCATTTCCTGGAAAAGGCAAAGTACCCGTTTGCGGACGTATTGTCTGCACCGGATGGTGGCAGCGTAATCGGTGAAAAGACCCTCTGGCTGATCTCCCATTTACCGCCCACCTGGTTGGAAATTCCGACCATCTATATCGCGGTCGTGATTTTATTAATCATCGTCATTTTGGCATTGAGGTCATGAATCATATCCATTTGATCGGTATCGGTGGTACAGGTCTTTCAGCAATCGCCCGTGTATTGCTTGAAAGTGGATTTAAGGTGAGTGGTTCTGACCGCTCGCCTTCACCCCTCAGCGATGCACTCGCCCTGGATGGTGTGAAGATCATGCACGGCCACAGCCCTGACAACATCCGGGGAGCCGATCAGGTGGTGCGATCCTCTGCCATTTCGGACGACAATCCTGAAGTACAGGCAGCCATCCAGGCTGGCATCCCGGTCCTGAAACGTTCCGAGTTCCTGCAGCAACTCCTGAAAGACAAGCTGAGTATTGCGATCGCCGGGACACATGGCAAGACCACAACCACCGCCATGATCGCCTGGATGTTGGTTAAATTGGATCAGGATCCATCCTACATCATCGGTGGTGTTTCAAAGAACCTCAATCGCAATGCACATGCTGGAAAAGGTCCGATATTCGTCATCGAAGCGGATGAATATGACCATATGTTCCTTGGAATTAAACCCAAGTTGTTGGTGGTTACCAACCTTGAGCATGACCATCCGGATTGCTTCCCCACCCCCGAGCAGTATTATGCGGCTTTCCTGGAATTCACCGGCCAACTCGAAGACAGTGGAACCATACTGGCTGCCGGTGACAATCCAGGTTCAGCCCGCCTGGTTGCAGACGCATCCAAACGGGGGCAAATGACCCTGACCTATGGCCTGGGACAGGAAAATGATTATCAGGGTCGCAATCTGTCTGTAAATACATCGGGAGGTTTCGACCTGGATGTGTGCTATCACGAAAGCCTGCTGGGAAAACTTCAACTCCAGGTTGCAGGTGAGCACAATGCTTGCAACGCTATTTCTGCAGCAGCAATAGCGCATCAGCTTGGGCTGTCCCTGACAGAAGCCTTTGCTGCCCTGCGCAGCTTCCGTGGCACGAGCCGGCGCTTTGATGTGCTGGGCGAGGCCGATGGAATAACCGTGATAGATGACTATGCGCATCACCCGACCGAAATCCGCGCGACTCTGGCAGCCGCCAGGGCCAGATACCCTGATCGTCGTATCTGGGCTGTCTGGCAGCCACACACCTATTCGCGCACCCGTGCTCTCGAGCAGGGATTTATCGGTTCATTTGATAATGCCGACCAGGTCATCGTCACCGTCATATATGCTGCCCGAGAATCGCAAACCGGCTTCTCGGCGGATCAGCTTGTCCGGAGTATGAAACACCCGGCTGCTCGTTACGCAGCCTCACTTGATGAAGCGACCGGATATTTGCTGAACAACCTGCTTCCCGGTGACGTATTGATCGTATTATCCGCCGGGGACGCTGACCAGATCAGTTCGAACGTACTGGCAGCCATTCAAGGAAGGAAGTGAAAGATGTTACAAACCAAGGAAAGAATTATCATCATGGAACCCCCTCAGAAGCAGACAGTTCATGTCAAGAGCCTGCCCATATATATTGAAGACCATTTCAAGCAGGTGGAACCCAAACAGGTTCTGACTGAAGCCCAGCGCAAGGAATTGGTGGTGAAACTGATCGATTTTGTCGAGGCGTTCTAAAATAATGATCAAAGAATTGCCGTTCGACCAACTGCGTGACTTGTTCGGTGACCATCTTCAAGAAAATGTGGTGATGGCCAACTATACAACCGCGCATGTCGGTGGTCCGGCAAGTGCATTAATCCCGGTTAACTCCTGTCAGGAACTGGAACGGGCTGCCAGGTCACTTTGGGAGCTTAAACTGCCATTTAAGATCATCGGCAGTGGTGCAAATGTCCTGTTCAGTGACCGCGGCTATCCAGGTGTCATTCTGGTCAACCATGCCCATACCATCAAAATTGATTCACAGAACAGCCCCCCCATGGTATGGGCCGAAAGCGGTGCCAACTTGGGCAGTATCGCCCGTCAATCCTCCCTGCGTGGTTTGAGTGGGATGGAATGGGCAGCAACCATCCCCGGCACGCTGGGTGGTGCGGTCTACGGGAATGCGGGGGCTCAGGAACTGGATATGGCTTCTGTTCTGATTTCTGTTGATGTTTTACTGCCGGGCGGTGAAAAACAAACATGGAAACCTGACCAACTGGGGTTCCAGTACCGCTCCAGTGTTTTAAAACGCGAGCGGGCAGAGGTTGTGATCCTTTGTGGCAATCTCATATTAGACCACGGGGATGTTAAATCCATCCAAATGCGCATGGAAGAGTTCTCAAAAAGGCGCAGGTCTTCTCAACCACCTGGTGCCAGCATGGGATCAACCTTCAAGAATCCCCCGAATGATTTTGCAGGGCGCCTGATCGAGGCGGCAGGTTTGAAAGGCAAACGAGTGGGTGATGTTGAGGTCAGCCCCCAACACGCCAACTTCTTTGTGAACAGCGGGCATGCAACTGCCCAGGATTATTACGAACTCATTCAACTTGTGCAAAAAAAAGTTGCGCA
>JAFGXF010000062.1 GCA_016936755.1 Anaerolineaceae bacterium
GGTCGCATTATAGGTCACCGAAGGCTGCTCCCGTTCATTACTGCCAAATGAAACGGCGAACCAGCTCAGAAGCTCACCACTCCCGGACACGCGCCGGGCATAGATATCATTATGTTCGCCAGGCCACCATGTGTTTTGCCATACGACAAGGTACTCATCGTGGCGCCAGTTGTAAGCCACACTTGGAAAAGTCCGATCACACTCCGCTGTGGTCGGCAACGAGATCTGGATCTCACTGCTGAGTCGGGAAGAATGTACGGTCAAACTTTCGCCTGGTTCCATTATTGATTCTATACTCTGCGTCAGGGCAATCGCCTGGCCAACAGACGACGGCCTGGTGACCACATTGAGTAAAACAACGCCGGAAATCAAAATCACCAAGGATACCTTTTTTGCGAACACTTTCTTCTCCTTTGCAGCAAATTGCGAGGCTGTCACATAGAATCGGGTCACTCAGAATCAGGTTCCATTCAGGTCATCTCAGGATGAGGGGGAGGTATAATGCCTCCGGCCACCATAATCGCCCATAGACGTGCCAGTATTGAGGATCCCAGGCAGTCTCGTACTTATATCGGTACTGGTACACGATCAACGGAGTAGGGGTGCCCCAGGATACAGACGGAACTTCATATAATAAGCCCAAACCACCGGTGACGCGAAAAACATGAATATGATCGTCTTTATCTCTATGATAGGCCCAGATCTCTTCATAACCGGTTGAGGTAGACCGCATCCAGACAACCAGATAATTACTTAATAACCCATCCTCAGCAGCGATATCGGGGAATTGTTCAGCGTCCGTGGTAGCGCCAATGGAGAAAACGGATTCCACTAGGCTGCCATTCGCGTCCAACTTCTGACCTCTAATATTCCAATCACCACTCACATCCTCCGCCCAAACCACAAAGTAACGGTCTCTTCCATTGGTGGCAACAGCCGGTGATTCTTGATCATTGGTTCCACCAGCAACGGTGAACACACCGGGTGGGGTGATCACCTGTCCCAAGATGGACAGACGGGCACCTGCGATGTCATCGTAATTATTCCAAACAAGCAAGTATTCATCAGCATTAACATTGTATGCGACGTCCATTTTTTCCAAATAGAACGAATTGGTAATGATGGCACCAGATATCTTATTGCCATCTGCATTAAAGACAGCACTGGCTACATCAGACGGCGCAAACGGCATTACAGTATAAGCTTCCCAGACTACCAAGTATTGGTTGTGCTTGCTGTTCCAAGCCACGGATGGTAACCAAAAGGTGCGATTCTCCCATGTGATCACCTGAAACTCGGGATCCATGGAAGCGCCATTCCAGGCGACGGTTCTACCCCAGATCTCGTATGTGTAGCCATCGCCGTTGATGTTGTACATCCAAACCACCAGGTACTCATCATCGACCCCGTTATAGACCACCGCAGGATAAAACCGAGTGTAGGTGCCAGTGGAAATAGTGAACACGCTCAGGAGTTCACCACTCCCAGTTACACGGCGGGCATATATGTCATAACGGCCATCTTCCCATTCGTTATGCCATACCACCAAATACTCATCGTGAATATAGTTATAAGCCACAACGGGAAGGGTACGATCACACTCAGGCGTAGTCGGTAACGAAATCTGAATTTCTTCACCAAGCCGTGATGAATTTGCGGTCAAGCTTGTACCCGGCTCCATTGGAGATTCCATGCCCTGCGTCAAGGCAACAGCCTCGCCGACCTCCAACGGGTGAATAGCTATCAATATGAACGAAATCAAAACGACCAGACCGATGAACCTTATTGCTCCATTCTTATACATATCAATCTCCTTTTTCACCATATCAGGCTATCCAATTAATAGTGCAATATCAGAAAGACATGGCATACTCATCATTTCCTCGAAAACCAAGCAGCTTGTCTCCAGCTCGTAGTGATGATTTCAAATCATCACCTCTTCCTTTTACTTGTTGAGAGGATGCAACTCATCCAGTATCCTTCCTGCGATACCCGGGCTGAGAATCGCTTTACCTCTGATGACGGAATGAATCGCAGAGATGACCTCTTTTGAACGGGATTTCTTGAGCAGATACCCCAATGCCCCTTTTCTGAGCACGTCAAGCGCAAACTGCTCTTCGATATTGTCGTCCAAAATAATGATCTTAATTTGAGGGAATAAACGA
The DNA here is from genome assembly GCA_016936755.1 of Anaerolineaceae bacterium. GTDB lineage: Bacteria > Chloroflexota > Anaerolineae > Anaerolineales > Anaerolineaceae > JAFGXF01. The sequence continues at coordinate 2,166 of JAFGXF010000062.1, forward strand.
TAAATTTCTCCCACAATCTGAAGGCAGTCAGCACGGGACGCGTTGATACCCAACAAAATAACATCAGGATAATTCTCACGAATTAGTGCAAGGGCTTGCTGCCTATCATTTATCTCACCCACAACCGTTATATCTTCAGCGGCGTTGAGCAATAAACGCATCTTATGACAAAATGCGTCATCACCCAGGATCAGGACTTTTATAGAATCTCGCATATGAGCTTTTCCAGCAGAGCCAAATGCAAACAATATATGGCTGGTTTCCATTTCCATCATCGCATGTATCCTGTTGAGTCACAAGAGAAATATTTCATCAAATTAAAAATAAAAAGTACCTTAATCAAGCAGGTACTTTTATATTTATCACGCAGGATTCATGATGATACTATCAACCATCCTCATTCAGTTCGGCCCATCCACGCCGCAGGGCAACCAGTGTGGCTTGAGTGCGGCTATTTACATGAAGCTTCTCATATACACAGCTCAGCCGATTGGCTACCGTTCTCTCAGACAAGGATAGCTGTTCTGCGATGGCTTTGTTGTCTGCACCTTGCGCAACCAAACGTAACACATCCATCTCTCCGGGCGTCAAGTCTTCAATATTCTGCACTTCATCAGTCATCTGGCTGATGCGTCGAAATTCGTCCAACAGCTTGACGGCCAAACCGGGATTGATCAACGCATCCCCTCGATGTACTGCTTGGATAGCCGCCACCAGGTCCTGTTGGTCGATATCCTTGAGTAGATAACCGCGTGCACCAGCTTTGATCGCTTCAAACACATAGCGATCCTGTTGATACATGGTGAGAATGAGCACCCGTGCCTTCGGATTCGACTCGACGATGAGACGGGTGGCTTGGACGCCATCCAATATGGGCATGTTGATGTCCATTAGAATAACATCGGGTTGTAATTGACGGGCAAGCTTCACAACTTCCCGGCCATCCTCTGACTCTCCCACTACGGTAAAACCACCCGCAAGTTCGCAGACCTGGCGCAAACCCTGCCGAACAATACGGTGATCATCGGCAATGAGAACACGGATTGATGACACGTCCATCTTCATTTTCCTAATCGTTATTCTTCTCTTCTGAATGAATTGCAGACGAAGAGGATTGTTCACTTAATTTGCCGAGCAGGGGCACGGTAACAGCAATCTCGGTGCCTTTACCCGGTTTTGTGTTGAGCTCGAAGGTTCCATTTAAATTTACTATGCGCTCCTGCATTTGCCTCAGACCGAGGTGGCCGCGTTTAAAAAGCTGTGATAGAGATGCTGGATTAAAACCCACGCCATTATCACGAACGCTCAACTTCACTGATTCAGACGACTCCAGATTCAGAGCGATCCAAACAGCATTAGCCTGGGCATGTTTACTGATATTGTTCAACGCCTCCTGGATAATACGGAACAGAACAGGCTCCAGAGAAGCAGGCAGCCTCTCCTGCCGACCTTCGATGTGCAAGTCCACGTGGAGTTGATTTTGTTCCGCATATTCCTCAACAAACTGGTGGAGGGCAGGATAGAAACCCAGCTTTTCCAAAGCCACAGGCCGCAGGGCAAAGATCGATCGGCGCACCTCACGGATATTCTTGCTCAGAAGCTTTTGAAGTTTATTTAATTCGGTGTGCATTTTCTTCGGTTCCTTGTCCACCAGTTGGTGCCAAAGTTCCACTTCAAAACGCAGCCCTGCAAGGTCCTGCGCCAGACCATCGTGTATATCACGTGCGATACGTCTTCGCTCCTCAATAATGGCTTCTTCCTCAGAGCGGCGTCCCTTTTCAGCGGTAATGTCTTCAACGGCCAGGATGGCGTGTCTTAAACCATGCCCTGCCTCGCCTGTGGCACTGACCCGAATGGGAAACGTCATCCCATTGGCACGCAAGCCGGTAGATTCTACAGTAAGGGTCTCACCCGGGTTTAATGCGTTTACCATCCTCTCCATATCAGGCCGTGCATCAAGGGTAAATATTTGATCCAGCGAGCTGGCTGTGAATTCCGGTGGTGACCATCCATAGACACTTGTTGACTTCCGGTTGGCGCGGATGATGCGGGGTGGGGTCAGAGTCATGTCCAGTTCAAAAATACATAATGGGGCGTTCTCAAATAACGTCCGAAAACGTTCCTCACTCTCACGCAAAACAGCAATATGCCTCATTCGTGTACCAATCACTGCGGTCATGACAACCAACGCAAGAGCAACAACAATGATCATGAACCACCAGGTCTGCCAGTAAGGCGGTGTAATTTTGATCCGTACGGTGTGCCCGGTCTCATTCCAGAGTCCATCGTTGTTGGTTCCTTTAACATGGAAGATGTACTCACCTGGTGGCAAATTGGTATAGCTGGCATATCGACGTGTGCCGCAATAAATCCAATCCTCATCAAAACCTTCCAACTGATACGCATACTGATTCTTGGCAGGATCGAGATAATCCAAAGCGGCAAACTCAAAGGCAAAGAAATTTTCTTTATAAGCCAAAGTTATCTCTTCCACCTCTGATAGAGGAACATCGAATTCGACCACCTCGTCAAACTTCCTGAATGCGGTCAGGTGGACAGGCGGAACATAAGGATTTCCCTTTATATCATCCGGATAAAAGGCATTGAATCCATTGTTGGTTCCAAAGAACATCTCCCCATTCTGGCTCTGATGACAAGCTCCGATCAGCATCTCATTACTCACCAGTCCGTCGCTTACATCATAATTAGTAAATAGCTCCGTACGCCGGTCAAACCGTGAGAGACCCCCGCCACTTGTACCCATCCACAGAATGCCCTGCTCATCAGCCAGCATGCAGACCACCTTATCACTGGGTAAGCCGTCTTCCACTGTGTACACGGTAAAGTGTTCCGTAACCGGGTCAAAGCGATTAAGTCCCTCATCTGTGGCGACCCATAAATTGCCAGACTCGTCTTCCTGGATGGACCATACAAAGTTATTGCTTAAACCATGTGGATTCTCCGGATCATATCGGTACTGCGTAAAGACTTCAGTTTCGCGATCAAAGTGCACCAGACCGGTATAGGTGCCCAACCATAAATCCCCCGATCTTCCCTCATGGAGAGCTCGCACCCCATATGTGTTGATAAATCCGTCTGGTTTATCGGGATTGTATTCATAGCGGGTAAAAGTACCCGTATCTCGATCAAAACGATTCAAATTTCCAGGTTCCTCTGTGGCGATCCAGAGCGAATGATTTTGATCCTCCAGAATGTATTTGACCGAACCCGGGCTCAAACTGTTGGGGTCTTCAGGGTCGTGAACATAATGTATAAAGGTTCCCTCATCAGGAGAAAACCGGTCCAAACCTTGATTGGTTCCCACCCACAACACATTTTCGTGTTCTTCGTACAGCGCCCGAACATTGTTATTGCTCAGGCTTTGAGGGTCATCGGGGTCATACGAATAATGAACAATCTGCCTGGTCACACGATTCAGCCCATCCAAGCCTTCATTGGCAACACCGACCCATAGTATCCCTGTATGGTCTACCAAAATCGCACTAATCGCAGGACCGCTCAAACTATTGGGGTCAAGGGGGATGGGTTGATAATTATTAAATTTTTCCTTAATAGATGAGTAGTAACTGATCCCTGACCCATCCATCCCGAGCCATAGAGTACCGGTACGATCTTCGTAGATCGTGTTGATGACCCCTTCCCCCAGACTTGTTATATCGATGGGATTGTGTTGATATCTGTCAAAACTGCCTGTTGTGGAATCAAAAATATTGAGGCCATCATCTGTGCCAATCCAGAGCAAACCGGCTCGTTCCTGATGTATTGTAGTAATATTGTTGCTACTTAAAGTGTGGGGGTCGTTTTCATCGTGGAGGTAGCGTGTAAAACGGCCAGTGGATCGATCGAGCGCGTTCAAACCTCCTGTCTCAGTATCGTAATCGCTCCCTGTTCCGACCCATAGAGTGCCAGAGAGATCTTCAAATATTGACGTTACCCGGTCATAGCTCAAACTGTAAGGGTCTACGGGATCATTTACGTAGAATTGAAAACTGTCTGTGTCGCGATCGATGGCATTAAGGCCCCCATAGGCAGTACCAAACCATAAGGTACCATCATTATCCTCGTATATGGATATCACGTCATTATCACTCAGACTGTGAGGGTCTTCCGGGTTATGCATGAAATGCGTAAACTGTCCATTTTCGCGATCGTATCGAAACAACCCGGAGCCTTCTGTTCCAATCCATAACTTACCCGCCTTATCCTCGTAGATCACTGCTACCTGTTCGCCAACGTCCAGGTAATGGGTAAATTTCCCGCTTCCCGTAAAGCTGTCAAGACCAATAGTTGTGCCTATCCATAATAAGCCCAAGTGGTCCTCATATAGCGCAGTAACTGAGCTTTGCATTAGTGAATCGGGATCTGAGCGTCGATGTTGGTATACAGTGAAGGAGTATCCATCATACTTGTTCAGTCCATCCCCCGTACCAAACCACATGAAACCCTGGTCATCCTGAAGAATGCACTCCACGATATCATGCGACAGACCTTGATCACTTGTGAGGTGAACAAATCTCAGCGTGGATGCCTGTGCATTTACAGCGATCGGGGTATATGTGCTTGCGAGTATTATGAGGAGCAAAAGGACGAGTTGAAAGCACTTAATACCCCTCCTCAAATGAATTGTGAAATTGTGAAAGCTGCCTGTATTAGCCAAATTTGCTCCCTGTTTGGCAGACAATTCTTGTCAGGCAACAATATGCCTTCCCAAACTGTAAAAATCCCCCAATTAAAGTTTGCGTGGATTATAACATGGTCGATTGGTTTTCATTGGTTACTGATGAGA
>JAFGXF010000063.1 GCA_016936755.1 Anaerolineaceae bacterium
ATTCCTGATGAACAACGCTGCCGGACCGGACGAGTTGGTTAATGCGCTGGGGAAGGAACGGGTCATGATGGGCTTCCCATCCGCGGCGGGTTTTCGGCGCGGGTATGCCATGCATTACCTGGCCGGTGGCAAACCGGGCAAGCCGGTTCTGATACCGATCGGTGAGATGGATGGCAGCATCACACCCCGTCTGCGGGAAGCCGGCCAGATCCTGGAGAGCATGGAGGGTTTTGGCGCTGAATTGCGCACAGACATGGATGCCTGGCTGAAGACCCATGTGGCTCTCTTGATGCCTTCCCTGGCACCCGCCATGCGCGCTGCCGGGCGGGATAATGTGCGCATGGCGCATACGCGGGATGCGATTGTGATGGCGATCCGTGCCATCCGGGAAGGCTTTCAGGTCCTTAAATCACTGGGATACCCGATCGTTCCGGATCGTATCCGTAGATTCGCCAGCCTGCCGGAACCGCTGCTGGTGTGGAGTTTTCAAAAATACCTCCCGGATCCACGCATGCGCATGTCCATGTTGGAACATGCCGAGGCAGCCCAGGATGAGATCGAATTTTTAAAAGATGAATTCATGGCCTTGAAGCGCCAATCGGACGTACCAACACCAGTGATCGACAAACTATCCGTTTATTTCAATCCGGCCACGCCGCCTTTGCCGGAGGGAAGCAGGCTGATCCCCATGGATTGGCGGTTCCTCTGGGTTGTGACTGGGTTATTAGGCGGAGTGGCAGCCCTGGTCTGGTTGCTCGTTACTATCATCTAAGGAGAATGGGACATGCCCCAATTGGTGAAAGGTGGTAAATGGGTCTTTGGCTGGAGCGTTGCCAGCCCCCGCGGCACAATCTGCATTCCACCAGCCGCCTTCAATGAGTATGGGTTTGTAACCGGGGAACACGTCCTCTATTTCCACGGCAGTCGCACCTCGGGCGGTTTTGGAGTCGGGCGGAAGGAAAAACTGTCTGCCCTGCAGAGCCCGATCCTGCAGCGCTCGATTGGCGAAGGTGTCATACAGGCAGATGGCCTGATCAGGCTTCCGCCCGATTCGGGTATCATACCCGGCGACAGGCTTCTGGTTGTACGCGGCAGCGGCCTGGCACTGGGCTTCATTCAGTTTGGACCAATCATCGATGAAGCGCTCAAACATGCGGATATCGAGATATTCACTGTTAAATCAAACGAAAATACAGAAATGGACATATAAAAGATATGAAACCTGCATTCAGTCTCTACTCTTGCTTGCTCACACTGGCGATCTATCTGGGTCTTCCAATTCTCGGTTGGGGAGTGGATGACCTGTCCGGTTTCTTTGCCCTTCCACAGTTATTCGGATATTCCTTGTCAATTCTCGCGTACGGTTTGCTGGCTGGTTTTATCATCCAGCGTTCAGGCGGACGGGAAAATATCTTCAGCAAAGGTCAGAATGGGAAATTCATCCCTCGCCAGCGGATCGTGCGGGTGATTGTATCCGTCTCGCTGTTGGCTTTGCTCGTCTGGCTCCCTTTTGCGGACCGCCGCAACTTTTTAATTCTGCCAGATCAGTCAAACTTGCGATGGCTCGGTTTATGCCTGGAGATCATCGGGATGGGTGTGATCTTCTGGTCGGGGGTTGCGCTTGGCAGGCTGTACAGCCCCGAAGTGACTCTGCAAAAGGATCACAAGCTCATCACCACCGGGTTGTATCGCTACATCCGTCACCCTCGTTACCTGGGTGGTTTTGTCCAAGGCATCGGACTGTCACTGCTCTTCCGTTCATGGTTGGGGTTGATCCTGACGGCTGTTTTTCTGGCCATTATCCTCTTTCGCATTCGGGATGAAGAGGCCTTGATGGCACGCGAATATAACCAGGAATGGAAATCTTATTGCGATCGTTCTTGGCGTTTGTTGCCTTTGATTTATTAATCGATACGATAACCACACGCGATCAGCATTCTTGATCATTTCTTCTGGAGGTGATTTATGGCAGAACAGGTATCATCCAAAACACTCACACCCAACGCTGCACTAACGAAATTGTTGCTGCATAGTCTAATAATGTTCCTTTTCATCTCTGCGCTGGTATTTATCAGTGCGGGACGAATGAACTGGCCATTGGGGTGGGTGTTCGTTGTCATGTGGGGGCTCCCCAAATTGGTGTTTATTCTTCTGCTGCGTATGCGTGATCCTGCGCTATTGGTCGAACGCATGACCCGCCATGAGAATACCCAGAGCTATGAGCGCCTGCTTGTTCCAGCCTACATGCTGCTGGCTTACGCCACCATCCTGGTGGCGGCCCTGGATGGTGGTCGCTTCCGCTGGTCAGGCGATATTTCAATCGGCTTGATCATCGCTGGATATGTCATCAACCTTTCAATGAGTATCCTGGCTGCCTGGGCGGTGGATGCGAACAGTTACTTCTCAGCTGAGTCACGCTTGCAAACCGACCGTGCGCAGATAGTCACCCAAAGCGGGCCTTACCGTTTTGTCCGCCATCCGGGATATCTGTCTGCCGTCGTGTTGTGGCCGTTCGCCGGTTTGATGCTTGAATCCTGGTGGGCGGCCATCCCCGGTTGTCTGGCGGGCTTGATGATGCTGATCCGCACGGTCCTGGAGGATCGCATGCTTCAGTCGCAGCTTCCCGGTTATGCGGAGTATGCGCGGCAGGTGCGGTACCGCCTGTTCCCGGGAGTCTGGTGAAAAGGGAGGATAAACATGAGGCACCTTGCTGATCTGACGGATGAGAAAAGCGCATCCTTCTATGCTGATGTGCCGGCTGGTGATATGAAGAAATTCCAGGCTTTCTGCCGGGAGTTCCCATACCGGCAGCTGGTCCATGCTGGGATCGAATGGCCTTACCTGGATAACGCGCGTAAAGGAGAGGCCCTCCTAATGCTTTCAGGTGCACTGTCCATTCCGGATATCAGCTGGTTATCGATCACTCATTTTGGTCAGGCTTATCACGTGATTGTACCGTCTTACCCCGCCGTCCATTCGATGAATGACCTTGTGGATGGCATCGCCGCCATCCTGAAGCATGAAGGTGTTAAAAAGGCCCATGTAATGGGTGGTTCCTATGGTGGTTTCGTAGCGCAGGTATTCGTGCGCCGCCACCCGCAATTGTGCCGTTCACTGGTGCTCTCACACACTTTCGCACCTGATCCGGCGAATGCCGGTTCGGCCCACAAGATGGCGCGTTGGATGAAATTGCTTCCGGAGGGGATCTTGCGCTGGCTGATGGGTCGTATGTTGGGAAAAATGATGCCCCCCCATGATGACAGGATGGTCTTGATGCTGGGTCATTTCAAGGAACTGCTGTATCACCGACTCACAAAAGTGGACATGCTGGGAACCGTCCTGCGTTGGGGGGATTATTATGCCAGGGTCTTCACACCGGCTGATCTGAAACGCTGGCCAGGCAGGGTGCTGCTGGTCCTGGCGGATGATGACCCGGGCACACCTGAAGCAGAACGGGCAAAACTAAGTGCATTGTACCCCGCGGCTCGGGTGCACCTGTTCCATGGCACAGGTCATGTCACGTCGGTGCTCAAGGAGCAGGAATATCAGGCCGTTATAGATGGTTTTCTCCGATCCAATTTTAAAGAGATCTCCTGATACACTTGACATATTTCTATATACAAGCTAGAATATTCATAGTTATATGGAGAAAAAATGAGTGTTCGACTGGTAATTCTGGGCCTCCTCCACAGAAAACCGCTGTATGGTTATGAGATCAAGCACATTATCGAGGACCACATGGGTGATTGGACCTCGATCGCTTTTGGTTCGATCTATTTCGCGTTGGAAAAGCTGGCCAAGGAAAAATTTGTAGAAAGGGTGGGAATCGAGCAGGAAGGAAAGCGCCCATCGCGCAGCGTCTACCAAATCACGGATGCTGGGCGGGGGGAATTCCTGCATTTGCTGCGCGTGGGTTGGAAGCAAGTGGAACAGCAATACTTTCCGCTGGATATTTGTTTGTTCTTTATGGATAGCCTGCCACTTGAAGAGGTGAAAGAATACCTGCGCATACGAAAAGGATCACTTCAGGAGACTGTGGGGTATATCCAATCGCACTGCGATGAGCAGCTGCAAGTTCCACAAGTGCCCCATCTGGCCAGGGCGATCTTCGACCACAGTCTGGTTCATACCAAGGCCGAGTTGGCGTGGGTGACCGACTTACTGCAAAAGCTGGAATCCGGTGAATACCCGTAAAGTAAAATTTTTATCTATCTATACAAGAGAGAATATATTAACTGGAATAAGGAGAATAATCATGAAAAAGCAACGAATACCTGAGACGGATCATGGCATCCAGGGGGAGGTGACCGTCGCACAATACGACCAGATGCAGCGTGGTTTGCGCGATAAGGGTTGGATAGAGACCCGGGCGCTTATCCGAAGCGGTATTACCAGCGGACACGCGCTGGAGATCGGGCATGGTCCGGGTTATCTCGGGTTGGAGTGGTTAAAAGGGACACAGGGGACCACATTAACTGGCCTGGATATCAGCCCCGACATGCATGCGCTGGTTAAGCGCAATGCGCAGGAATATGGTCTGACATCCCGCACCGAATATCGGATGGGCAACTGCAATCAATTGCCATTTGGTGATCAAAGTTTTGACGCGATCTTCGCCAACGGCTCTTTGCATGAATGGTCTGACCCGAAAACCGCCTTTAATGAGATCTGGCGCGTATTGAAAACCGGCGGGCGCTATTTCATTTCTGACCTGCGAAGGGATATGAATGGCTTGTTACGCACTTTCATGTGGCTCAGTGTCAGGCCTGCGCCCATACGCCCGGGTTTGATCAGCTCGATCAATGCAGCTTATACTCCCGTCGAGTTGTGCGAGCTGGCCGCAGCGACAAAACTAAAGGACGGCAGTATCTCCGGCGACTTGCTTGGTGTGACCCTAACCGGGTTAAAATGATACCGGTGATCCGTGATGGGATAAGCTCTGGAATTCCGGTGGATTGGAGAACCAATTCACCGGAATATTTTACTTTTTACCGACCAGGATTCCCACTGTACCTAACATGAAAGGCAGTTTTAAGACCTTGGGGATGAAAGGTTCATTACGAGTCTCGATAAATTTCACCTGCTGGATGCCCCAATCCTGAATGGTTTCCAGCAGATCATCCATCTTCCCGTAGTATGGTTCGACAAGGAATAAATCTTGAAAAACGAACGGGCCGCCCTTCTTGACCACGCGCAAAGCTTCACGGAGCAATTCGCGTTTATTAACCTGCCCGGGAACTTCGTGAAAGGTCAGATTGCTGACAACGGCATCGATGGATCCATCCGGGAAGGGTAGTTGCGATGCACTGGCTTTCTGGAACTTGACGTTATTTTCGACCCCTTCGAGCCGGGCATTGTTTTCACACATTGCCTGAGAGTATGCCCAGTTCTTCCCCCAATAATCAACCCCGTTTATCAACCCCTTGGGGTATTTTTTTGCCAGTGCAATGACCAGGGGACCATTACCACAGCCAATGTCTAAAGCCTGCCCTTTTCCATCCCAATCCAGATGGTTGAGCAGCAATTCCCAAATTTTCATTTGCAGGTTTTTCCCATTGGGAGCGAAAAGATACCGGGCATAGATAAAGTATGCAGCCACCAGCAGGAAAATCACAGCAAGGATGGCCAGACCGGGAAGGAAGCAGGCTGCCACCAAAAGGAGCAAGCCGATCGTTCCAGGTACCAGCACGAATCGTGCGCTCACCCAATTGCCATAATTGGGTCCAGATTTTTTTGTTTTCATATTTTTACTCCATTTATTGATGCTAACACGATGCAATGAGTTCCATTGATACGTGCATGCAGAGTCCCATCCGGGTTGGTCAGATATGCCCTTTCCAGATCGCTTGAGGTAAAGTGCTTGGCACAGTTGAATCCGCGGGCTGCCAGGAAGGGCTCGATTTCGCCATCCTCCACACCAAATGTCCAACCCTCGCCGGTTTTATGGATGGTGTCGAAGATACCTTTTTCACCATAATAGCGATTCTCGCACCGCAGCACGGAGGCATGGATGTAATCGAAAGCCAGCCGGCTGCCGGGAGCTGCATGGCTGCGGATGAACTCGAGTGTGTTATCCACTGCCTGGGCTGTCAGATACATGCTCACCCCCTCCCAGATGAAAAGCGTTGTGAGGTCTTGCTTGTAACCGGCCCTGGACAATACATTGTGGATATCCTGTCTGTCAAAATCGATCGGCACGAACACCAATTCCCGGGGTATAGGGATGTCCTTTTTACGAAATTCTTTGATCTTGTCCTGTTGGGTGGTGGGCGCATCCAATTCGAATACCGTTGTGCCCTGGTTCCGATTGGCGAAGCGCCACACACGGGTATCAAAACCGGCACCTAAAAGCACGATCTGAGGATAACCGGATTCAAGCGCATCCAGAAAAATGGAATCCATTACCATTGTGCGGGCGAAGACATATTCATAGATACCGGGCGGAAACATCCTTCTCATCAGCAGTTTGCGAAGTGGTGTGAAATTGAGCGAGAATCTGGCCAGAGGTGGAAATAACCTCTCTGCCATGTAATCCGGCCCTCGAAAACGAACATTTGCTTCCCGTGTGGCACAACCGCGTGAAAAACAGGTGTATGCGGCTGTGCGGGAGGATTGGTTCACGACCCGTTTATTCATTTACGATCCTCCCTTG
>JAFGXF010000064.1 GCA_016936755.1 Anaerolineaceae bacterium
AGCCCGGCCTCCGCCAGTTGTCGTGCATTCTGAGCCTGCGCCAGGTTGGCAGCAGCCACATCCCGTTGCGCCAATAAAAGGCTGTCATCCACCCGGAACAGGACATCGCCGGTTTTAACCCGCATGCCTTCCATGACCGTCACCTCGGTCACCTTGCCACCGATCTCAGGCGCGATGGTGACCTGGTCGGCTTCGATCGTGCCGGATGCGAAAAGACCGTTTTCCTTGTCTGCCGTCAGGGCCTTGATGCCGAAATAGCCGCCGGTCAACAGGGCCAGCACCAGCAGGATGATGATGGGAACAGGTGGGTGTTTGGTTTTCATGTGAGACTCCTTATCACGTTAGTCCAGTCGTTTTCTGAAGCGCAGGCTGGCAGCCAGCATGATCACCAGCCCGAATAGTGCCAGCGCCAGGCTCTCCTGCCAGATGGCCGACATCCCCACCCCCTTGATCAGCAGGGCGCGGATGATGACCAGGTAATAGCGCAGCGGGACGATATAGGAAATCCACTGCAAAATGAGCGGCATGGACTGCAGCGGGAAGAAGAAACCGGAAAGGAAGATGGACGGCAGGAGCGTCATCCAGGTGATCAGCATGGCCTCCTGCTGGGTGTTGGCCACAGTCGAGGCGAACAGGCCGATGCCCAGGCCTGAGAGCAGCAGCAAACCGGAACATAAGGTGATCAGGAGCAGGTCACCGCGCACCGGCACGCCAAAGACCCAGTTTCCCAACAGGATGACCTCGAAGGTATCGATGAAAGCCAGCAGGACGTAGGGGATGACCTTGCCGGTGACCAGTTCCCAGGGACGGATGGGTGTGACGATCAACTGTTCGATCGTGCCGCGCTCGCGTTCGCGCACGACCGAGGTGGCGGTCAGGATGGAGGTGATGGCAAACAGGATCATGCCGATCACGCCCGGGATCATGAAGTAGGAGCTGACCAGGTCAGGGTTGTACCACACACGCGTGCGCACCTCGAGCGGAGGCTGAAGCCGGCTGGTGTCGATGCCGGAGCGGCTCAAGCGTTCGACCATCAATGCGGTGGACTTCGCCTGGCCGATCAAGGTGGCGGCTGACAAGGCGGTCGAACCGGCGGTGGCATCCGAACCATCCAGGATGAAAGCCACTTGGGCATCGCCCTCCGCCAGACGGGTGTTGTAATCCGGCGGGATGATCAGCCCTACCTTGATCCTGCCGGTTTCGATCAGGTTGCGCAGTGCATCTTCCGATTCGATGGTATATGCCAGCTTGAAATAGTCGGCCACCCGGTAGGCATCCAGCAGCTCGCGCGATTCGGCGCACTGGCACTGGTCCATCACGGCCATGGGGATGTTGCGGATGTCGTTGGTGGCAGAGTAACCCAGCAGGAAGAGCTGCATGATCGGGATGAACAGGATGATCACCAGCGTGCGCTTGTCACGGAAGATCTGGATGAATTCCTTGCGGATGATGGATGCCAGGCGGGAGTTCATGGGTGCTCCTTTGAGCGAAAACGGGCTGACCCCTGCCGGGGTCATGAATTATTTTATTGACCGGTCAATTAATACTATATTGATAATTGATTGTCAAGATGGGAAATCAAGGGGTTGATTTGGATCTGGCGTCTCCCCCAAGTGGTGGATACAAATACTCCCCTGCTGATGGATGTAGTTGGGGCACCTTTATCATAAACTGAATATAGATAGGTTTCCAACACGAGAATGGATTCTCCGATCGATGAATGGGCTGTGTCGCGATTGTTGTCATCTGATCTCTACCTGAATAATGTCGGGGATGTCAGCAATTGGCTTGCCACAATGTCACAGCCCCCAGCAACTCGCCCTTCCATGATGCTGGTTGATCTTGATCTGATCCCCGAAGAACCCAGCAATGTGCTGATCTGTTTGTAAAAGAATCATCTAATTATCATCGTGATCAAACTCATCAATACCCAATGCGCCAGTCGACAGGCTGCACATATAACTGAGATTGATGCAAACATAAGGAAAAGTAAAACACCCGAACATGAGGCTGGCCACTCAAATCACAGTGTATACCTTTGCAAATAAAACTTGGGTCTCGTTTAAAGACATACATCAGTTAAATAAGGAGAATATAAGATGGAAGAAAATTATTCAGAAGCAAACACAGGCAAAATTGTTTGGGGCTTCTTAACCGGCTTGTTGGTTGGAGGTCTGATCGGAGCAGGAACGATGCTGTTGCTTGCACCCCAATCGGGTAAAAAGACACGTGAACAAATCCGCCTGAAAGGCATTGAATTACGCGATCAAACCGCCGGAGTTTTCGAGGATGCAATGTCTCAGACACGTGACAAAGTCCATCTCGTCACGGATAGAGTTAACGAGGAGGCTGACAAATTGGAGAAACGCGGCAAGGCAATAATCGACGGAGCGAAAAAAGGGATCGAGAACAGCCGAAAGATCTGAGGTTCTCCCGGTAATCAAAAGCAAGCTGCCCTGAAAAGGATCCCACAGGATTTAAGGATGGTCACTTCAGCGACAGCATTGCGTAATTCTTCTAATTCACTCTCGCATGGGTCGCTCTCGCCCATGTGAAGATGCCATGGTTGATATAATTTATTGCTTGCCTATTGGAAAGGAAATCCTCATGAAAAAGTGCAATGAAGTTATGACCAAAAAACCGGTTTGTTGCCTACCCAACGACACTGTTACAAAGGCAGCACAAAGTATGAAAAACGAGAACGTTGGTTCCATCCCGGTGATCAACGATGAAAAAAAGAAAAAGCTGATCGGCATCGTGACAGACCGCGACCTGGCCTTGCAAATCGTGGCTGATGGGCGTGATCCCAAAACAACAAAAGTTGCGGATGTAATGACCAGCAAGGTCTATACATGCTTTGCTGATGATGACATCCAGAAAGCGGTGGCTATGATGGCTAAACATCAGTTGCGGCGAATTCCTGTCGTTGACAATGACCAAAAGATCATCGGAGTAATTTCCCAAGCCGATGTGGCGACGCGTGTCAATAAGCGAAAAAAGAAGCTGGCCTCAATGATCAAGAAGATTTCGCAACCATCAAAAATACCACAGGTATCAAAGAGCAAGAATTGATTAATGATTCGGCATAGCGATAACATGTATAGAGGAACATAGACTTTGCCCTTTGGAGCTATGTTCCTCTATACATTTATAAGATGACAACACTGTGTTCCTGCCGGTATGGGACGATGGCTGATTATTGACTTTGACTATTTCATGATTATCGGCAGGAACCACCAACTGACATTCGACTCATAAGCCCTGACCTCCCTGAAACCCCCGGTGGGATAAAGCCGGCTAACCCCGCGCCTGGATGAGAACGGCTTTCCCAGGCACTTTACAAATCCCCTCCGCACCATCGCAGGGGCGCACAGCTGTACGCCCCTGCTGGTCAAACGTCAGGTCGGTGGGTGTGGCATTCTATGCGAAGCCCAACTCGCGCGACAGGCGTTTCCATTGAAGATATGGTTCCTGCACTATATCCTGGACACCAGGACGATTGGCGCGCCTGCGCTTGGGATCGGGTTGATCCTGATCCTGGCCGGCTCCGTGATACTGCCTGCAGTCGGCATGACAGGAATTTAATACCAGTGTGAGCTGCATCCATCACGTCATTCAATGCTGCGATCATGGGACCGAATGGATGTTATCGTTATAATTAAGGGTATACTTCTATTTTATTCATGACTTTGTGGCTCCGGTTGGGAAATCCCCCCAACCACCCGGGTTACAACAAATCTGCTGTTAAGCTTTTATCATCCCAACACGGTCATTCCCCAATGCATGAGATGACCGGACCCACTTCCGCATTCAACCTGTCCAATTCGGCTACAACGAGCCACACATAATACCAGTTCAAACCAGATCGAATTTACCGATCATGTTAGTATATTAAAAGAAGGAATCATGTTTGACCCTATTCTTGTACCCCTGGATGGCTCGCTTTTAGCCGAATGCATCCTGCCGCATGTCAATGCCATCACCCGTGCTTTTGATGCCAAGGTCATGTTGCTGCGCGTGATGGATAAGAATCAGTTCATGGAAAACGCGCAATTGCTTGACCTGGTCAACTGGCAGATCAATAAAGCCGGGGCTAAACTGTACCTGGATAAAATGAGCGGCCGCCTGAAAAAATCCGGCATACGAGTCGAAGCCACCATTTTGGAAGGCCTGGTAGCTGACACGATCGCGGAATTTGCACAAAACCAGGGGGCTAAACTGATCATCATGAGCAGTCATGGGCGCAGCGGGTTGAGTCACTGGGGTATCAGCAGTATCGCCCAGAAGATCATCTTCAGCGCACCCACCTCCGTGCTGATCATACGCGCGCATTTACCGGCTGACTGCGACTCGGATGAACAACGGTACAGGCAGATCCTGGTCCCGCTGGACGGATCCCGCCGGGCTGAATTCGTCCTTCCCATGGCTTCGCTTTTAGCCCGTCATCATAAATCCCGCATTCACCTCGTGCATGTCGTAAAAGCCCCGGAAATGGCCCGTCAATTACCCCTGACCCGTGAAGACGTGGAATTATCCGATCGAATCGTCGCCCGTAATCGTGAAGAAGCCATCCACTACCTTGACCTGGTAAACTCCCATTCGCTTCTGGATGGAATCGAGGTTCAAACACATTTATTGACCAGTGATAATGCCGCGGCTGAACTGCACGAATTCGTGGGTCAGGAGAACATCGACCTGGTTGCGCTCAGCGCACACGGTTATTCCGGGTATGATCAATGGCCTTATGGCAGCATGGTCAATAATTTCATCCTTTACAGCAAGGTGCCGCTGTTGATCGTCCAGGACCTGCCTGTAAAAGAAGGGCTTAAAGCGACGGAAACAACCCCGCGCAAATCCACAAAGAAGTAACATATGCCGGTCAAATCGCTCAGTGACTCCAATCCAGCCAGCAAAGATCCAAGGACGCCACAGGAAAAACGCGCACATCGACTGGCACAAACACATACCCAGGTAAACGATAAAAAAGGCCGGAAGCGCCCGTGCCTGTTAAAGCATCTGCCCGGCATGGAGCGGACCCTGCGGGAAGGTTACCACTATTTCAAAACCGTCAGGGTGAAAGACGTGACACATGCCCGCGCCAGTGAGTGGATGCTAGATAACTTCTATATCATCGAGCAAACCCTCCACCAGATCGAGGAGGATCTCCCGAAGGAATTTCTAAACCAGCTTCCAAAACTGGCAAAGACCAGGCTGGCCGGTTACCCGCGTGTTTATGCCCTGGCGATCGAACTGGTGGAACCCGGCCATGGAGCAATCGACCTGGACCAGGTGGTGACCTATGTGAATGATTACCAGAAGACCGTCCCTTTGATGATCGGGGAGCTCTGGGCCTTGCCAATCATGCTGCGTATCGGGATACTGTACCAATTGACAAAAGCGGTCGCGCTGATCACCGCTGCCACACTGCCGGATGGCCTGCCAACCGTTTCCATCCAGCCCGCTTCTCCCGTCCGGTCAGGCAATGAAACGATCGTTGCCAATTGTTTTTCCAGTCTCAGGATGTTATCCGCCACAGACTGGAATAAATTCTTTGAACAAGTCAGCCGCATCGATCAGATCCTGCGCCATGATCCGGCGGGGATCTATCCGGACATGGAATTTGAAACCCGCAACAGCTACCGGAATGTGATCGAAGAGCTGGCACGACACTCAAAGCACAGCGAAGAGTCAATTGCCTGGGCAGCGGTTGGTTTCGCCCGCAAGGCACAAAATGGTGCTTCAGCCCCCCTCCCGGGCAGGGAACGCACCACCCACATCGGTTATTACCTGGTTGATGACGGTCTCAAGCAACTGGAAACAAAGACCGGCTACAAGCCGGGCTTGAAAACACGACGGCGGCGTGCCATACTCGCCCACCCCACCCTCATCTACCTGGGAAGCATTGCGGTCATCAGCCTGATGATCACGCTTGGGTTGCTTTCATATACTTATAGAATAGGTGGTTCCACGGCGCAGATGATCGTTGCCGGTCTGCTTGGGCTCGGCCTGGCGATGGAGGCAGCCATCAACCTGGTGAATTGGTATATCACGAACAGGGTCCCACCGCGCACTTTGCCACGTATGGATTTTTCAGAAGGCATTCCAACAGGCAATCGCACCATGATTGTCATTCCGACGTTGCTGGCCAGCGCCGTTGAGCTTGAGTCTCTGCTGCAGGATCTCGAACTGCACTTCCTGCGCAATCCCGATCCACAGTTAACCTTTGCCCTTCTGACCGATTTCGCCGATGCGCCGGCGCAGTTC
>JAFGXF010000065.1 GCA_016936755.1 Anaerolineaceae bacterium
ACGTTCCATGAGCGTACCATTGGATAATTCTAGAGTTCACTTTTGAATTTCAAATGAGTTCACTTTTCAACTTCTCCTAACATGCTTAAAGGAGATGATGATATTATTGGGAATGACGCATCCATGACTGCCAGCACTGTTGTAAAAGCCATGAACCACGGTTTATGGTCTTAAAGTTCCTGATCGGATAGTCGCATCATGCAGACCTGTCTGGAACCATTTTAATGGCTCAAAATCTGAGAAAGAAACAACCGGGTGCGCTCCTGTGCCGGATGATCGAAGAAATCCTGTGGGCGGGCTTTCTCCACGATCTGCCCCTTGTCCATGAACACGACTTCATCGGCAGCCGCATTGGCGAACCCCATTTCATGTGTCACCACGATCATGGTAATACCGCTTTTGGCAAGGGCCAGCATGACATCCAACACTTCCTTGATCATTTCTGGATCAAGTGCGCTGGTCGGTTCATCAAAGAGCATCAATTTGGGATTCATGGCCAGGGCTCGCGCGATTGCCACACGCTGCTGCTGACCGCCGGAAAGCTGGGAAGGGTAACAAGCTGCTTTTTCAAGTATCCCGACGCGTTTTAACTGTTGAATGGCATTGGCCTCAGCCTCTGCTTTTGAGAGCTTCTTGACGATACGCTGGGCCAGCGTGATGTTTTCCAGCACTGAAAGGTGGGGGTAAAGGTTGAAATGCTGAAAGACCATCCCGATCTCCGAACGGATGCGATCCATTTGTCTGGGATTCTGGGTCAATCGTTCCCCGTCAATCCAAATCTCACCCGCTGTTTTTTCCTCCAGCTGGTTGACACACCTGAGCAGCGTCGATTTTCCGGATCCGCTGGGACCGATGATGACGATCACCTGGCCCTTGTCGATCGAGAGGTTGACGCCGTTCAAAGCCTCAACACCGGTGAAGTGTTTGCATAGGTCCTTCACCACGACCATATTTTCAGGCCTGCTCATTTTTTTGAATTCTCCGTTCAATGAGTTTCATGACCATCGATAAAAAGACGGTCATGGTCAGGTACAGAACCGCCAGCGTGAGGTAGGATTCCCGGAATTGGAATGATCGGCCCGCATACAAGCGCGCGATCTGGGTGATATCCCGGACGGCCAGTACGGATACCAGTGAAGAGTCCTTCAACATAGAGATGAAATCATTTCCGAGAGCTGGCAGGACATTGCGGATGGCCTGTGGCAGGATGATAAAGCGCATTGCCTGCCAGTATGTCATCCCTTGGGAGCGGGCGGCTTCCATCTGGCCACGGCCAATGGATTGAATTCCAGCCCGGAATATTTCCGCCAGGAATGCGCCGTAAGTAACCGACAGGGCAATGACTGCCCGGGTGTTCATCGGGATGGCATTATTTTCAAGGGCGATCAGGGCTGATCCAATGCCTGTCAGGCCGGAGTCATTGCACCAGGTCCCCAGTGATTTGATTCCATCCACAATACCCGGAACGCCGACGAAGGCAATGAAAAAAATGAGAACCAGCATGGGGATCCCGCGGACAATTTCGACATACATGGTGGCGAGGTTCCGGAATAATGTGTTGCTTGAGATCCTGCCCAAACCGGTCAGCAAACCCAGGGTCACTGCGATCAGATATGAGATGACCGTGGTTGTGATCGTAATGGCCAGGCCGGTGCGGATAAAAAGGAACGCATTTCGGAAGGATTCCCTGGTGACGATGACATAGGCTGTCAGCAATGCGATCAGGATGATACCGACCAGCCACCAGGGAATATTGCGCAACTTCACCCGTATATAATGAATCAGTTCGGTTTTGTTGTGAACCAGTTTGATGTTTGCGATCGTACCTGATTGTTCCATCACATTCTCTTTTCCAGGATCACCCGGCAGCATGCGGACACACTGCCGGGTTGACTGTTGTTTTTTTCATCCATTATTATTGGATGTCATCATAGGTGAGTTTGAAATCTTCGCCGAAGTACTTTTCATTTAACTTAGCCAGGGTTCCGTCATCGATCATGGCCTGCAGTGCCTGGTTAACTGGACCCACCAGCGGGCTTCCCTTGGGGAATACGAACCCAAGTTCATCACTGGATATCGAGGGACCGATCAGCTCGAGGGCCTCTGCATTGGTACCCTGGTAACCGAGACCGGCAATTTCATCGATGATGACTGCATCAATGTCTCCGGAGATCAGAGCTTGCACGGCGAATGGGAAGGTGTCGAAGGCCTGGATACGATCCTCAGGCAGGAACTTAACAGCAGTTTCATAATTGGTTGTGCTCACCTGTGTTCCCATCATCAGATCGGAATTCTTGACGAAATCTTCGATACTGGTGAACCGGGACTCTCCCTTGAGGACCAGAAGCTTTTGCTCGATCTTCACATAGCCGATCGAGAAATCCACCTGTTTCTGACGTTCAACGGTGTTGGTGACACCATCCGCGCCAACATCATATTGCCCATCCGCAACAGATTGGATCATGCCATCCCAGGCTGATTCCACAAACACGGGTTCACAGTGAAGGCGGGTGCAGATCTCTGCCCAGGCTTCGTAATCCCAACCGCCGGCTTCGCCGGTAGTCAGGGATATGTAATTGAACGGCAGATAGGCATTTTCAACAGCAATATTCACCTTCTGGCAGTTCAAATCGACAATGGCCTTGGAAGATTTTCCAAGACAACCGGATGTAACTGTCTCGCTGGAACAGGCTGCCATCAGCAGGGTGCCAATAAGTGCGAGAATCAAGATGGGGGAAAACAGCTTTCTCATTTCTACTCCTTTTATGAGTTTGATTTTCTTTGATTCGGCGTCATGTTTATTTCAATAGCTAATACCTCCGATCCAAACAGTTTTTCAGCAGGTTCGTGTAAGAAAAAAAGCCCTCCCAGTGAAGGGAGAGCTTTTCAACTCTTTTTGATGTGATTATGCTTTAGCTATGTCAAAGCAACACCAGTGCCCTTCATTGGAATGGTGGGGATTTGAGGTTGATGATGCTTGTGATTTTGGCTAAATAACATAGGTTTCATTATAGCGATATATAAAAATAAGTCAATACCTTTATAAAATGTTAAGATTGGAGAATCGACAAATTTGTAAGGACAGTTGCATAATTACGCATCATGACGTATATTTATGCAAGAACGAATGATAGGGGATTATGGCTAATAATAATTCTGAGATACCGTCTGTATCCAGCAAGATAAGCCCGAAAGATCATGTGGCTCATCTCTTATTTCATTTACACCTCGGACGGGAACGGTTGCAAGTGGTGCCCGGTCTTTATGCACTAGGAACTCCCACCGCAGGGTCACCGGTGATCGTCACCACCAATAACATGATCAAGTTCGATGCGTTGCGTTCGGCGCTTATCGGTTTGGATATATACTTCCTGGTGCTTGATACACAGGGACGTGATAACTGGTTCATGACCGGCAAGAGTGCTTTTGCCACAGATGAGCTCATCCGCCGGGTTAAAAAAAGCGGCTTAAAGGACATCGTCAATCATAATAAGTTGATCCTACCGGAACTGGCAGAGTCCAGTTTTAATGATCAACTGGTAAACGAGCGGTGCAATTTCAATCTGGAATATGGACCTGAGCGGGCGTATGACCTGCCGGAATATCTTGAGACCCGTCAACTGACACCAGAAATGCAGATGGTACGGTACAATCTGTGGGAGCGGGTGGGCTTGATTCCAACAGAATTTTTCAATTTTCTGATACCCATTGCACTCGCATTTGCTTTCGTCTACATCCTGGGTGGACTTCTGCCGGCATTGGCTACAGCTGTTGCCATTGTGGCTGGCATTCTGCTGTTCCCACTGGTATTGCCCTGGTTACCCTACAAGGATTTTTCAACCAAGGGTTTCACCCTGGGACTTCTCGTTACCTTACCCTTTAGCCTGGCAATCGTATGCCGAAATCCCTTTGAATGGATATCTATCATAACAGCGATCGTACTTTTGATTTTTCTACCGCCGGTCACAGCTTTTATCTCATTGAATTTTACCGGTTCAACAGCCTTTAATAAACACAGCAAGATCAAGGAAGAATTGGTCACCTACATTCCCATCCATATGATTCTATTTGGAGCCGGTATCCTCATGATGTTGGCCATCAGGATTATTATATTGTAACTGTTGAAGTAATTTTGCAATCTCCTGAATTGGTACGGGTCTCGGCAGCCTGCATAACCCAGTAAATACTACTAATGATAATCTTATATAAATATATCAATTCTGATGTATTACTAATACTTATTGTGGTATAAATTAAGGAGAAGTTGCAACGGCAACTGGATAACTCTCAATCAGAGAAAGGGAAAATAATGAGCATTTTTAGTACAATATTGGAAAAGCTTGGTTTGAAGAAGGAAGAAACCAAAAAGGTCGACAGCGTTATAAGGACTACATCCGGGCGGGTCGCCACGAGTATTCCCCGCACCAGCGCTGCGACCGGTGCAGCCAGTGCATCCGTGGATGTGGTTGGTAAACTAACTGCCATGGCCGCCAAGAGCAAACAGAAGCTGAACTGGAAGACCTCCATCGTTGATCTTCTAAAACTACTGGGCATCGATAGCAGCTTCGAAAACCGCAAGGAACTGGCCGTTGAATTGGGCTGCCCGGCTGACAAGCTGGGTGACTCGGCTGCCATGAATGAGTGGCTGCACAAAGCTGTGATGAAAAAATTGGCCGCCAATGGTGGGAATGTCCCCAAGGAATTACTAGACTAATATAATTAGGAAGCCAAAAACCGCTCCGAATGTGTAGTGCACCCCGTTTGTTGGACGGAAATTAAGTAAGGAAAATGGACTGAGTTCTGTAAGCCACAGGGCTCAGTCCTTTTAGATTA
>JAFGXF010000066.1 GCA_016936755.1 Anaerolineaceae bacterium
CCATGGGCGATCACGATCGACCCCGAGTATCGCCTGCCGGAATTCAGTATGTTTTCGACTTACCACCCGCTTTTCCTGTATGAGTGCATCTGGAACTTGTTGAACATGGGTCTGTTGCTGTATCTGAGCAGGCGGCTGGTCAACTGGCTCAAGAGCGGTGACATTTTCCTGGTTTATCTGATGATGTATGGCGTGGGTCGTTTCCTGCTGGAGTTCCTGCGCCTGGATTCAGCCCAGGTGGCCGGGATCAACGCCAACCAGACGGTCGCTGTTGTGGTGGCACTGGCTGCTGCCGGTTTCTTGCTCTGGCGGCATGGCAAATTTGCACCGGGTGCGAAGCCGAAAACCGCCACCAAAACAAAAGCAGCTGCAGCCGGAAAGATCGAGGTTGATATGGCTCAGGCGAAGACCACGAAAAAGGTGGCTGCAGCCAAAGCAGATGAGGCAGACTTGAAAAAGACGGTTAAAAAGCCTGCTCAAAAATCCCCCCAATCAACTGCTGCGCAGACCGTTAAAACAACCAAAACCAAATCAACAAAAAGCAAATAAGTGAATGGGGCAGGGCGACCTGCCCCTCCTGATCAGCATGCCACAAATCATCATTCTTGGATCAGCCGCTGCCATTCCTGACCCGGCGCATGCCAATGCCCAATTGCTGGTCAGGTTGAAAGATCAAGCTGTGTTGATCGATTGTGGAGATGGCAGCTACTTGCGTTTGATTAAAGCCGGTGTGGGAGTCGAGGATGTCAGTGACCTGATCCTGACCCATTTTCACCCGGATCATGCTGGCGGTCTGCCGGCCTTCCTGATCACTTTATGGCTGTGCAAACGCCAGTCATCTCTGGTCATCCATGGGCTGGAAGATACGTTATCCCGTGCCGAGGCTTTATTGGATCTATTCCGCTGGGAGACCTGGAATGATATGTATCCGGTATCTTTCAACCGTATCCCTGAGAAGGAGATGACAACGCTGATCGAAACACCCGCATGCAAGGTGATTGCGTCACCTGTCAAACACCTGATCCCGACCATCGGGCTGCGCATGGAATTCGCGGGGGGGAGTGTGGCGGCTTACTCCTGTGATACCGAGCCCTGCACGGCGGTGCGGCACCTGGCAAAAGAAGCCGATCTGTTACTGCATGAAACGGTCGGTGAACTGCGCGGACATTCCTCCGGTGCGCAGGCGGCTGATCTGGCTCATCAGGCGGGTGCCAAACGGCTGGTATTGATCCATTATCCACCCGAGATGGGTAAGGCATTGCTCAAGCAAGCACTTGCTGCTGATTTTGCCGGTGAGATAACGCTGGCGGAGGATGGTGCTGTTTACGAATTGTAGGGGGGATATTACCAGCCGGTGATGAAAGGTTGCCACTCGGTATTCGCTTCCAAATGGCGCCCGAAAATATAAACGGCTGAGGCTGGAGGTTCCTTGGGCTGGTGTAATAATTTCATACGCGCTTCTGAAAGCAGACGACCGCCCTTGTGATGATTGCATGCTGAACAAGCGGTGACCACATTGGTCCACACATGTTCACCCCCCAGGTGGCGCGGGATGACATGATCGATGGTCAGTGTGGGGGCTCGCCGCCCGCAGTACTGACAGGTGGCTTTATCGCGCCGAAAGACCTCGCGGCGGGTCAGTTTTACACGCGGTCGAGGGTGTTTGATCTGGTTCTCAAGGCGGATAACGGAGGGCAGGTCGAACAGGGCGTTGACCGTGTGGATATGCCCGCGGCCATTGATCACCAGGCGGGCTTTATCAGACAATATCATTCCAAGGGCTCGCCGAACGTCGCACACATTAAGCGGCTCATAATTCGCATTCAAAACCAAAACGGGGGCGCCAAGCGCGTCCATAAGTTCCGATTATAACAGCATTCATGGAAATGCCTATCCGGTGTAGTATATAATGAGAAGCATTTTTCAGCAGATGATGATGAATACCATGGACAAGCATATTACCACTTTCCACCCGCCCTTAAAAACCCTCTTCTTTTCATTTTTAAAGTTGGGCGCCACGGCATTCGGGGGGGTGTCGATCGTGGAATACCTGAGAGACTATGTGGTGGAGCGGAAAGGCTGGCTGGATGATGATGATTTTATGAATGGCGTCGTTCTCTGCCAGATGATCCCGGGTGCGTTCACCATGCTGGTCGCAACTTATCTTGGCTTAAAAATGCGTGGACGGATCGGCGCTTTGGTCAGCTTGATCGGCTTTGGGCTGCCGGCATTTTGCATGATGGTTCTTCTGGCTGCGCTGTACACGCACCAACAGGGCCTGCCCATCCTGACCACGATCATGGGCGGATTGCAGGCGATCATCATTGCCATCATTGCCAATGCCATGCTGAGCTTTGGGAGAGACATCCTGCGGGGATGGAAAGATTTTCTCATCGCCTGTCTCTCAGCAGGATTGTATGGGGTTAATGTGAGCCCAATCCTGGTCATCCTGGTTGCCGCACTTTCCGGGCTGGTCCTCTATCGACCGAAAGGAATTGGCAAGTTAAGAATATCATCCCCCGGCACCTCCCAGCTGCCCATCGCATTCATCCTGCTGGCGGTTTTACTGGCAGGGCTGGGACTGTTCCTGCTTTTTTGGTTTGATCGTACCCTGTATGATTTGGCGGTTGCCATGATGAAGATATCCCTGTTCTCGTTTGGCGGTGGGTTTGCCGCCGCCCCCCTGATGCTGCATGAGGTGGTGGAAGTTCATGGATGGATGGACACCCACACCTTCATGAACGGCATTATCCTGGGTCAGGTGACCCCCGGTCCGGTCATCATCACCGCCACCTTTGTCGGTTACGTCCTGGATGGTCTGTTTGGAGCTGAAATCGCCACTATAAGCATCTTTCTCCCTTCCTTTCTCATTCTGGTCATCATCACCCCGTATTTTGATCTTTTAAGGGCTTCGCCATATTTCACAACGATCATTAACAGTATCTTGTGTTCCTTCGTCGGTCTGCTGCTGACGCTGACCATCCACTTTGCATTGGATGTGCATTGGGATATTGCGCATATCCTGTTGGCAGTTGGTGCACTGACAGCATTGCTGCGAAAAGTGGACATTCTATGGGTGGTTTTGGCCGGGACTTTGATATCCGCTTTACTGTATTTTGTATAACAGCCATCCACTTGCGAAATGATGCATTTGGTGGAAAATCGGTTGCTGGAAGGGTGGGTATATTCCATGCGCAGCTTTTTGTAGTCAGGAGATGGTTGACAGGCAAAGATAGGGATTGATAAGGCTGTAAGGACTATACAATCCAAAACCCCCATTATTCTTTATTATGAATTAGAATTGTTTTGTTTTTCCGTTTTATTTACATACTTGGCCGCCAACATGGTTGAAAGAGGGATAAGGTTATGGATAAAACGATCAAGGAAATCGGATGCCGGTTGCAAAACCTGGATAAACGCCTGTTGTTTGTGATTGTATTTATGATCATCCTGGGCTTTGGTTACCTGGATTACCTGACGGGTTTTGAGTACTGTGTTTCCATTTTTTATTTATTCCCGATAGCCCTGGCAGCCTGGTTCCTTGGGCGCCGGAGCGCATTGTTCATGTCATCGCTCAGTGGGGCAGCCTTGTATGTTTCGAACTATTTTGCCGGACAGAATTATTCTCAGATCCAAATCGGGTATTGGAACGCAATCATCCACTGGGCCTTTTTTGTCATCGTCTCGCTGCTGCTGGTGGGCATTAAAAAGGCCATTCAACGCGGGGAGGAGTTATCCAACACGGATCCCAACACCGGTTTAATGAACTCGCGTGCCTTTTATAAACTGACAGCAGGCGAACTGGCGCGGGCCAAGCGCTATAATCGCCCCTATACCATAGCTTACATGGATATCGATTTCTTTAAACAGATCAACGACAGCCTGGGACATATCGAGGGTGACAAGGTTTTGAAAACGGTCGCCAACACCCTGCGGTCGCGCCTGCGCAGTACCGATCTGGTCGCCCGCCTGGGCGGGGATGAATTTGCCGCCCTGCTGCCTGAAACCGATTTCACTGCCGGATCTCTGGTTATTGCCAAATTGCAGGATCACCTGTTAAGAGCCATGAAGCAGCACAACTGGCCGGTAACCTTCAGCATCGGTGCAGTGACCTATTATAAATTTGGGATATCGGTGATGGATGTGATCAAGCAGGTTGATCAGGCGATGTATGCGGTCAAGGACAGCGGCCGCAATAACATCCACTTCGACACGGTTGAGTAAGGCTTGAACGGATCTTGATAAGGCTGAGCCCTGGAGGCCCCGGGTGGTTTATACCTCGAGTCGATAGAAAGTTTTATTCATGAAATTGACCTCCGGTCGTTTAGATCGGAGGTCTTTGGTTGATGGTTTTCTTCAGAAGATTGAACTTCTCATCTGAGGATCAGCGGCAGATACAAGTGGGAAAAAGCGTAAGTGTGCAAGTCTGCCTCGTTCCAACCATTGACGGGTATGGTCAACCAGCGACCGGCAGGCTGGCCGAGTGCATTGCCCGGATGGTACAGCAGGCGCACACGCCAGTGATAGGGCGTCCCCGGATCCAAACCAGTGACCTCTTCCGTGATGGTGAGGCCGGTCGTGAGCGTGTCTGTCCAGTTGGCGCTTGTGCCGGTAATTACCCCCGGATCATCAAAGGATGTACCCAAGGGAGCCGCCTGCCACTGCAGCTTGACCATGTCACGCCCGAGAGGGGAGCGCCCGATCAGGCTGAGCTTGAAGCTATTGACTGAATCGGACATACCGAGATGGGCGATGGGGGTTGTATCGTCGCTCTGCAATTGGCGCGGGAGCAGGTGCAGTCCATCGCCGTCGTTTCCATAATAAACGAATGCCCGCCCTTCATTTTCCTGCCCATTGTCGTAATAGCATGCCCCGACGATGACGTCGCTGAAGCTGTCGCCGTTGACATCCCCGGCCGTGCCCACTGAGTAACCAAACCAGGCATTTTCCTGATCACCCTCGGCGTTCCAGTCGGCACTGAGACTCAATCCGGCAGCGCTGCCGTGATAGACGAATGCCCCCCCTTCATCCGTTTGCCCGTTGTCGTAATAGAGTGCCCCGACGATGACGTCGCTGAAGCCGTCGCCGTTGACATCCCCGGCCGTGCCCA
>JAFGXF010000067.1 GCA_016936755.1 Anaerolineaceae bacterium
GCACCAGATGAATGCATTACGCCTGCCGCTGGAGGATTACCTGGTCACATTACGTGTCAGCCGCAACCTGGATGAGTTCCGCGTGCCCTCGCCGGCTGCGCTGGCCACCGCCCAACTGGCCGCCATCGGGAAGACACTGCGCCCGGGGCAGCATGTTCGCCTGCTGTTTACACGCGGTGAGCCGGGTGTGCATGCCTGGGACCTGCCGTGCACACCGCCCCCTTCCACTCTCGATCTTGAGCGCTACCGTGTTTTGCTGCTTCGCGCGGCTGCCACGATTCTTCAACCGCTGGGTCTGCCGGAAGACAGGCTGGAATCGTTCATCGCCGGCCAGGAGCACCAGGTGTTGCTTCCGGGTATGGGTCAGGCGATGACCGTTGCCGTTTAAAAGTCTATTTGCTTCCGTTTCTGAATATCGGCTTTCTGCTCAGCCGATATAAAAGCCGCTTCAAGTCCATCCAACTGCATTTTTTTCGATTCTTCCTGTGATACACCCATCATTTCAGCAGCCAGCTCATATTCCTGCCAGACTGACAGACCGCTGAACAGGGTCGGGTCGTCAGCGTTCAGGGTAACTTTCAGACCATTTTTCAAGAAGACCGGCAATGGATGTGCTTCATAACTGGGTACGGAACAGGTGAAATAATTGCTGGTCGGGCAGCTTTCGATGGTGATGCCCCGGTCGGCGATGAGTGCCATCACGGCCGGGTCATCGGCTGCATGCACCGCATGACCGATCCGGTCGGGTTTTAGGATCTCAATGGTTTCTCTGACACTGTCTGCACCGGCGAACTCCCCTGCGTGGGCAGTCAATCTCAGACCGGCATTCCTGGCACGTTCAAAGTGTTCTTTAAACAGGCCTGCTGGCCAGCGGGCCTCATCCCCGGCCAGGTCCAGGCCAACAAGCCCCTTGCCTGCGAACGCCATAACCGGAATCAATTCCTGCAGGCAGATCTCAGGACCATAGGTTCTGGAGAGGATGCCCACCAGGCGGGAACGCAGAGGGAATTCCTTATCTATTTGCTGCCAGGCATCGCATACCGCTTCTGTGACACCCATCGGATCCAGTTGATGCATTTCTGCCATGAAAAATGGACTGAACCGCAGCTCTACATAATCCAGTCCTTCGTCAATCGCATCCTGGATACATTCGCGGGCAACTTGCTTGCAAACTTCGTAATCCACATACACCTGCCGCAGCAGGTCAAATTTTGGCATGATCTTGAGGATGTCGGAGGTCGGCTCACTCATCCATACAGCTTCCTGCAGTCCCTCCAGCCCGCCTGCTGGTATCGGCAGCTCGTGTTTCTCTGACAACTCCAACACTGTTTCCAAACGGATGCTGCCCTCCAGGTGACGGTGCAAGTCAACAAGTGGCAATGCGGTGTCAATCATGTATCCTCCATATAATTTGTATATACTGTGATACCGATTATAATTCGTGCGTCATGACAAAACTTGCAATTAATTATTCACCCCAGGCATCCGAACTGTGGCATGCCGGAAAGATCGATTTCCACCTTTATAAATGTCCAAATTGGGAAAATTTGATCGCAGTAGCGAGTAATGAGCTGCCGGTTTATATCCATTTTGACTTCTTCGTGGGTAATGATTTTCTGGTCGACGTTGATTGGGGTGCAATCCGCGAATTGGCTGATGCAACCGGAACTCGATACATCAACGCCCATCTGGCCAATGATCCCAACCTGGATCTGAGCGATCTCAAACAAAAGCATCAATCCTATAAGAAGATTATCAAGGATATTGGGAATATCACCCGCTATATCAACCCATACCAGGTGATCATCGAAAACCTGCCCCATCCGATACGGAACCGGGAGGATATCAGACCGGAGATCGATCCGAAAGTGTTTTCCGATCTGATCTATGAAACCGGGGTGGGAATGCTCCTCGATGTCGGGCACGCCCGAATCACCGCCGCCTCCCTTGGCATCGATGAGCGCGAGTACATATCTCAATTCCCGCTTACCCGTTTATCCGAACTGCATACTACAGGTGTGGGCGAGGATCACGGTTTACCAACCGATCACCTGCGCCTGTTGGATGCAGACTGGTCCACCCTGGACTGGGTTCTTGAAAACATCCAAGCAGGTAACTGGCGTGAGCCGGAAATCATGGCTTTTGAATACGGGGGGGTTGGTCCCTTGTTCGAATGGCGCAGTGAGACTGACGTACTTTACGACCAAGTTCCAAAGCTATTTGCGCTGCTTGGTACCCATGGCCTTTTGTAATTGCACGACCTCTCCTTTTGTTAGATTCCGCCAGGTTCCTGGTTTCAAATCACCCAAAAGAACGGTTCCGATCCGCAGGCGAATGATGCGCTTAACCGGTAGACCGATACGCTTGCCGACCTCGCGGATCTGGCGTTTCTTTCCCTCTTTCAGCACTATCTTGAGCCACACACCCTTGTCATCACCGCTGATCACTTCAACCCGGCAGGGAGCCGTGCGATAACCATCCTCCAATACAACCCCCCTCTTCCAGATTGCCAGTTGCTCCGAGTCGGGTCGTCTTGCCACCTGCACCTGGTATTCCTTTTCATGTTCATATCGCGGGTGGGTTAACTGGTTCGCCAATTCCCCATCGTTTGTCATCAGGATCAATCCCTCGCTGTCATAATCCAAACGCCCGACCGTAAAAATATGACCCACTCTGGGTATCAGATCGAAGATGGTCTTTCGGGTTTCCGATGGATCCCGGTCTGATAAAACCCAGCGGGGTTTATTCAGAGCAATATAGATCTTTTCATGTTTTATCTTAATTGGTGAATGATCAACCTGAATTGAATCAATATCACAATCCGCCTTATCCCCCAGCTTAATCACTTTGTTATTGACAATGACCCGCCCGGCGCTGATCAATTTCTCACATTCACGCCGTGAACCATAACCAGCCTGGGCCAGGATCTTCTGTACGCGCTCAGCACCCATTGTTATTATCAGCCGCTGGTTGATCCGTCGGTAATTCTTCCGGTGTTTCGATTTTCGGGAGATCATCCAGCGAATTGATTCCAAAGTGTTGAAGGAAATCCGGCGTGGTGCCATACATGATCGGCCTACCGGGACCTTCTGCCCGCCCAACTTCCTCTATCAACCCCTTGCTTAATAGACTCTTAAGCACCGCATCGCTGTTCACACCTCGAATCGCATCCAACTGCGGTCTTGTGGTGGGTTGCTTATAGGAAATGATCGATAAAGTTTCAAGAGCAGCTCGACTTAGATGGGATGTTGCTTCAAGACCGAGAAAATCTTCGATTAATTTTCCGTATTGCGCAGCTGTCGTCAGTTGAACTTTGTTCTTATGCCATTGCAGGCATAACCCCTGTTGAGTGTTGAGCCTCTCATCGAGAAGTTTCAAGCCATTGTTCACGTCTGCTGCAGATTTATTCAATACTTCACCAAGCTGGGATGGAGATACCGGACCCGATGCAACAAAAAGCAACGCTTCCAATGCTGCAGGTAGATCTTCAGCGTTTGAATGATCGGTTTGGTTATCCATGATGTCTGTCATGCTATAATATCTCCGCGCCAGGCTCCTGGCGCAGTAGATTATACACGAAATGCATCTCATAGAAATCCATTCCACATCATCAGCATTTTTGACCAGCAGAGTTCTCCGCATATTTGCCTGTCTTTTTTGTTTACTTGGTGTTGTTGTACTGTCAGCCTGCCAACCTGAAACTACGCAGGCGATTCTCACAATGCCGGTTGATGTCGATGGTCAGACGGTTAACATTTCCGTACGCTCAGGACAGGTGGTTGAGAATGCATTAAGCGAGAATGGCATTGAATTAGGTGAATTGGACCGTTCCATCCCACCACGAGACGCAGCACTTAACACCAGCATCACTATTTATGTCATCCGGGTCACTGAGGAAATTGAAACCGTTCAAGAGGAAATCCCTTTCACAACCAATATTCTGCCCAATGAAACGATGTTGTTCGGTGAACGGCGTATCATCCAAGAAGGAAAGAACGGGATTCGCGAAGTCACGTACCGTCACATAATTGAAAACGGTAGTGAGGTAAATAATTCAATCATCTCCACAACCATTCTTTCTGAACCACAGAATGAGATCATCATGGAAGGTGTGCAATCACCTAACATCCCGGTGACATTGAATGGTAAACTGGCATATTTGATTGCCGGCAATGCCTGGATGATGGAAGACTCCACCAAAAATCGTCGTCCGCTCGTTACCACGGGAGACCTTGATGCTCGTGTTTTCTCACTTTCTCCAGATGGAGAATGGCTTCTTTATAGCCGCACAGCTGGTGCA
The DNA here is from genome assembly GCA_016936755.1 of Anaerolineaceae bacterium. Taxonomy (GTDB): domain Bacteria; phylum Chloroflexota; class Anaerolineae; order Anaerolineales; family Anaerolineaceae; genus JAFGXF01. The sequence continues at coordinate 4,301 of JAFGXF010000067.1, forward strand.
GATCAGAGTGAAGTGATCAACAATCTCTGGGTTATCAACACAACCAATGCCTCATTAAAGCCAATAAATCTGGGAATTCAAAATGTGGTAAGTTATGCAGATTGGGTGCCCACTGAATCACGTGCAGTCGTATACACGACCGCTGAACCGCGCGACACATCTCCTGGCTGGCAGGCGAACAATGACCTGTCGATTGTCCATTTTACGCTGGATGGCAGTGTGTTTTCTCCAACCACATGGCTTGAATCCAATTCAGGCGGTGTCTATGGCTGGTGGGGATCCAATTATTCCTGGAATCCCTCAGGTAAAAGTATTTTGATATTACAACCAGATGGCATGGATCTGCTTACATATAGCAAGAAAGAACCAACTCATCTGTTGGATATCATGACCTATCAAACACACAGCAACTGGGCATGGACTACCCAGGCTGAGTGGAATTCAGATGGAAAGTCCGTATTTATGGTCAATCATCGCAAGGATGAAAATTCTTCGAGCGAAGACTCACCTCACTTTGATCTGGATATTTTCTCCATCCAGGATGGTACATATATTTCCCTCAGAGAGGATGTGGGTATGTTCGCTTACCCATCCCTTTCTCCAAAGCGATCCGTGGATGACCAGTTGGCATATTTACAAGCGTCATTCCCCCTGGAAAGTGATACCAGTCCATATCGTCTTGTGGTCATGAACCAGGATGGTTCGAATGCCAGGGAGTTATTCCCACGGGAGGGGGCTGAAGGGATGCTTCCCCAGCAAGTTCAATGGCAGCCGGTCGGAGGTGACTCAACCGATACTTTGATTGCGGTTATATACTTGGGCAACATTTGGCTGGTGAATGTAGAGACAGGCTTGCTGCAGCAGATCACCGGAGATGGATTGACGGTAAAAATCAACTGGAGATGAGGAAGTAATTATGAGAGTATTAATAACTGGAGCCGCCGGCTTTCTGGGATCCCATTTATGTGAAACATTGGTTCAAAAAGGCCATCATGTCATCGGCCTTGATAACTTCATAACCGGCAGTATCGACAATCTGTCGCATGTTGCCGGACGGGAAGATTTTACATTTATCCGTCATGATGTGGCAAATTTTATTTTTGTCCCCGGACCGATTGATTATGTATTACATTTTGCCTCTCCCGCGAGCCCCAATCCCAATTCTCCATATGGATATCCCAACCTGCCGATTCAGACCATGAAAGCCGGTGCGTTGGGAACCCATAATACACTTGGTGTTGCCCGCGCTTATAATGCGAAATTCCTGCTTGCCTCCACCAGTGAGATTTACGGTGATCCTATGGAACACCCCCAGAAAGAGACCTACTGGGGGCATTGTGATCCCATTGGTCCTCGCTCGGTATATGATGAGGCGAAACGTTTTGCTGAAGCATTAACCATGGCTTATCATCGTTTTCATGGTTTGGATACTCGCATTGTACGTATTTTTAACACTTACGGACCCCGCATGCGTCTTGATGATGGTCGGGCAGTGCCGAATTTTATTCAACAGGCTTTACGGAGTGAAGAATTAACCATTTATGGTGATGGGCAGCAATCACGCAGTTTTTGTTATGTTGATGATTTGATCGATGGTATCTATCGTTTGATGATGTCTGACGAGCATAATCCCGTTAATATCGGCAATCCAAGCGAATTAACTGTTTTGGAGTTGGCTCAAAAGGTCAACGAAATCGTTGGTAATTCCACTCCAATCAAACTCCAGGCAGCATCTCGTCTCGGGGATGACCCGCAACGCCGCCGTCCGGATATCACCCGTGCAATGGGGATCCTGGGTTGGGAGCCAAAAATCAGCCTTGAAGAGGGTCTGAAAAACACTATCCCCTTTTTTAAAACCAAGTTGGGTTTGTCTTAATGCTGACAAAAAAGAAGGAACGCACTCGCTTTTTACGCTTCTGCGTCGTCGGCGCCATTGGTGCAGTCGTTGACTTTGGCGTTTTTAATGTGTTAACACATCTGACAACGATGCAACCTGTTGTTGCCAGTATCATTTCATTCACTGCTGCAGTGAGTAGTAATTTCCTTTGGAACCGGTATTGGACATACCCGGATTCTCGCACCAAGCATGTCAGTCACCAAATCATTCAGTTTTTCATGATAAACATCATCGGGTTGATCATCCGCACACCTCTCTTTGCTTTTCTTGAACCACATTTGGTTCAGATGTCAGCAACATACATCAAACAACTGGCACTGCCCTCAACCACGATTGGATATAATTTATCCTTGGCAATTGCGGTGGGTGTTGTTTTATTATGGAATTTCTTTGCCAACCGATATTGGACCTATTCTGATGTATCATCGGATTAACATACAATGGTTAAACAATCCAAGACACATCGCCATCGAATGGAATCGCTCATCGGTAAACAGAACATCGATCGGATTCCTGTAGCTTTATGGCGTCATTTTCCGGTTGATGATCAGAACCCTGAAGCCCTTGCCAAGGCAACATCCATTTTCCAGGATACATTTGATTTCGACCTGATCAAGATAACACCTTCATCCTCCTTTCAAATTAAGGATTGGGGATCCGAGGATGTTTGGAGAGGATCTCCAGAAGGTACCCGGGAATACACCCAGCGCGTTATCCAAAAACCCGAAGATTGGTTAAAAATAAAAGCAAACCATCCCAATAAAGGCTGTCTGGCTGGACAACTTCGCTGTGCATCCCTTCTCTCCAAGCAATATGGTTCCACAACACCCGTCTTGCAAACGGTCTTTTCTCCACTTTCACAAGCGAAGAACCTTGCCGGAAACGATCGATTGCTGACGCATATTCGGCAAAATCCAGACTTTGTATTAAAAGGGCTTGAAGTAATCTCTGAAACAACCATACGATTCATCGAGGAATTGGTAAAGACGAAAATCGATGGTATCTTCTACGCTGTTCAACACGCCCAATTTCCCCTATTAACCATCGGAGAATTTAACCGCTTTGGGCGAACCTTCGATCTGCCAGTATTGTCTGTTGCAAAACCATTTTGGTGTAACCTTCTGCATATTCACGGAGAAAATATACAATTCAACCAGATCCAGGATTATCCTGCCCAGATTTTTAACTGGCATGATCAATCCACACCACCCAACCTGGGTCAAGCGCTTGACTTGATTGATGGCATTGTCTGTGGTGGATTGAAGCAATGGGATACCCTTGTTCATGGCGATCCCGAAAAGGTACGCAGGGAAGCCCACGCAGCTATTGAGCAAACCGGTGGAAAACGTTTTATCCTTGGTACCGGTTGTGTTACGCCGATAACAGCGCCATATGGAAATATTCTGGCTGCCCGAAATGTAGTGGAGAGCTAGATCGAATGTCGAATCCCCGAATTATCGCCGGCTCGGCCCGAGGCATTCGGTTAAAAGCAGTTCCAGGCGATACCACCCGACCGATAACAGATCGGGTTAAAGAAAGCCTTTTTAACATCATTGGCTCGGATGTTATCAATTCTTCCTGGCTTGATTTGTTTGCCGGTACAGGCAGTGTTGGCATAGAGGCATTAAGTCGTGGGGCGGGTTTTACCCAGTTCCTGGATAAGGAACGCAATGCCATAAATACGATTAATAAAAACCTGCAATCCACTCATCTTTCAAATCGTGGAAAAGTCATCCACATCGATTCTTTCGATTTCATTAAAGGTCCACCCTCAAGGAAATTTGATTATATATTTATCGCCCCGCCCCAGTACCATGGAATGTGGTTGAAAGCATTGAATACACTGGATGCTAATGCGGATTGGCTGGCACCCAATGGCTGGATCATCGTTCAAATCGATCCGGTTGAATACCAGGAAGCAACATCCAGTAATTTCACTGAATTTGACCAACGTCGCTATGGAAGCACGCTGCTACTATTCTTCCGTTGATCCCTGACAAAATTTGATACAGAGTTTGTCATGATTATCATAGTAGTAATAAGCGCTAAAAGGTGAATCACCTGGTTTGAAGTCATGCACGAGTGGAAGAATCACCGGCAAATCTTCAACAAGCGCATACTGATCGAATAAACGCATGTCCACCCACTCAAGTGTTCCTTCCACAGAATCCCTGAGGTCACCTTCTGGATTGAATCCTTTGAAAACATAAAGGGATATGCCCCGCTTCTCTCCGACATTCACCATTACTGTGCCACATAAAATCAAAGGATCACAAGTGATACCCGCTTCTTCTCGAATCTCTCGCTTTACAGCGGAGAGAACATCTTCACCTCTCTCGATATGACCGCCAATCCCGTTATACAAACCTGGCCAGATCCTCTTTGTGAGTCCGCCCTTCAGTAACAGTACCTGGGTATCCCGAAAAATAAAGATCAAGACTCTGGGGATGACACAATACCGATCTTCACTGACACCTTGATCCTTTTTGGACATTATCACTCCTGAATAAAAATGGGATAGAAACATCCTGTTCTATCCCATTGGTTATAATGTTGGCAAAATCAATCAGAGAGGTCAAACAACTCGCCCAGATCCTCTGCTTTTGGTTCTTCGCCCAGATACTTTTTATAATCAGGACGGATGACGACAGGTTTAACATACTGGTTCATTATTTTCCTGGTATCACTGATCTCCAACAATTGGAATATTTTTAAGAATTGCTCTTCCCATTTATTGCTTAATTCAGTCCGTATGCTTTCTGGTAGTTCCCATATTTCTGATTTAAAGGTACCCAAGGCATTTTTTCTGAGTTTATAATAGAATTGCTCATCAGTCATTTTACTGGTTTTTTCTGCCTCAAACGTTTTCTTGATATACGCATACATTTTATCTTTAAGTTTTTTAGGAGCCATATCAAAGAAAATATTCATGAAGTTCGTAGCCAAATGAACTTCGCAAGCTTCGGCTTCAACGAATTTTCCGAAAGCCTCTTCCGGTAAAGTGGATGCACCGTGCTGGACGACCCCACCCAACCCATAATCATTCCGGGCCAGTTTGCCCAGTTTTTTCATTGTGTCGAAATCAACATTCAACTGTGCCATCGAACCGTTCGGAAGAACCACGCCACCATGGGAAGTCCCCGTCTGGATACTCACCTTGCTTAGACCTGTGATACCCGTAATCTGATTATTCAACTCATCATTAAAACCATCCAGATATGCACGCAATTCTTCAACAGTCGAATTATGCCCACCCACCTCGCCAATCTCACCGCCCACTGAAATTACAACACCATCTGGTTGTACTGAACGGATATATGTGGTAAACATGGCAGATAGTTGTGTGTTAAGCACCTGCTGGGCGGTGATTGTCGCCTGATTCAGATCGACCAAAGTTGAGGTGTCAACATCTATATTATAGAAACCGGCAGCGATTGATTCCCGTATCAAGGATCTGACAGACTCTACTTCAGAATCATGATTTGCTAAATATCTCTTTGCAGATACCTGATAATGATCACCTTGCAGAAATATTGGGCCTTTATATCCTTCCGCAATAGCTGCACAAAAGATGGACGTGGCATATTCAACGGGACGTTGATCTGTGTAATTCATTTCAGACCGGGCGATTTCAAATATCACCGGTCCGATATTTAATTTCTCGATAACACGGAAAATCGCCCTTGCAGCATCAAATGTCAACACCCTTAAATTGATTGCAGGTACTACGAATGCTTTCTTGATCTCGCCCCTTCCACGTGCCATATACAGGTTATGAATGGATGCTGGAATGATACCCAGTTCCAAAGCTGTTATCCGCGCCAGGTACCGGGCGATTCCCTGATTTTGACCTGGTTGCAACGCAGATATTTCAGCCAGATGATGAACATTTTCCCTGAGCTTTTTTATATCGATTATTTTTACTGCTCCCTGACTGATGGCGATACTGCCACCGAGCAGTTTGATGATTTCTTTTATTGCGTTTGCTGTCACATTTACTCCTCAAATTGCCATTTCATTAACTCAAAAACATTGGAATACCCATAAAGTCTTTGATCTTGGGACGGTAATTATCAATATCGTAGAATGCAGGTACATCCACTCGTTTTTGTCCGGATAATATCAATTCTATCGGTACAGTTGTATACTTGCCACCATGTAAGGCTACCATTTTACCAGTCTCATTGCGATTTACCAACTGTGCAGCCATCGTCCCATAGGACATCGCAACCATGCGATCGAGAGAATCCGGCGCGCCTGACCTCATCAGGTAAGCGACCTGTTGATACATGGTATCCTGTCCGGAACGTTTCTTAATCTCTTCAGCCAGGATCGAACCAATACCACCCAGTTTTCGGTGACCATAGGCATCCTCTTCACCAGTTTCGATAACATCACTGCCATGCATGATCGCTCCTTCAGAAATGGTCATCATGGCATAGTTGGATGGTTTATTCTTTTTATCTTCAACCAAAAAATCAACCAGGCGTTGTACTTCAAAAGGCACCTCAGTAATAATCGCCCGGTCAACATATGACAAAAACGAACTCATCAGGCTGGTTTCACCGGAATTCCTTCCGAAAAGTTCAACCACCCCAATCCGTTCATGGGAACCCACTGCTGTACGCATATTCGTGATGAAATCCACACTGCGTGTGATGGCAGTTGAAAAACCGATGCAGTAGTCGGTACCATAAATATCATTATCCATGGTTTTTGGAATGGCAACGATCGGGAATTTCTCACGGTGCAGCCGAACTGCATAGCTTAATGTATCATCGCCACCTATCGGGCAAAGAATATCGATTCCCAGGTGGTCCAATACATGTTTTACATGATCGGTATAGTCCATTGTTCCCTGATCGTCGATTTTCTTACCAAGTGTGCTGTTCTTGAGGAACTCTGGAACCGCTGAAGGCTTTACTTTCTGGGGATTTGTCCGGGAGGTATGCAGAAAAGTGCCACCTGTTCGATCAATTGTACGCACATCTTCAATAGTGAGTTTCTTAATATAACAATCGTTACTATCTGGGTCATCCAGGTTGAAATTTAACAACCCTCCCCACCCGCGTCGAATGCCGTATACCGTCATACCATACTCTATAGCATTCAGTACCAAGGCTTTCATACAAGGGTTTAATCCGGGGACATCCCCACCACCAGTCAGTACACCGATTGTTTTCATATTCATATACCTATTATTGCGATTTTTTCCGGGATATTACCCGATTGTCAACTGCCAACTTCTCTTTGTGCAGGCAGGTTGAAATTAATTTTTGTTCCAACATCGAGGTTAGAGTCGACCAATAATTTACCGCCCATTCCCTCGATCCTGTTGATTAATTTATTCAAGCCACTATTTCGGCCTTCAGACAGCTTGCCGATATCAAACCCTTTGCCATTATCTTCCACTTGCACCTCGATAGAGCGGTCATTATATTCGAGTTGTATATTAACCAAAGATGCCTGGCTGTATGTGGATGTATTGGACAAAATCTCCTGTATCGATCTAAAAATTACTGTTTCGATGATCTGTCCCAGCGGTCGTTCTGTTCCATTTACCTTAAAGGATATATCGATCCCGGTTTGTTCTTTATAAGCCTCAATAATCTTTTTCAATGCCTGGATCAAGCCCTGTTCCTCAAGTGTAAAAGGTTTGAGATCATAGATAAAAGTTCGAACGCGCTGAAATACTTTCATCGCTGATGTTTTTAAATTAACCAGTTCTTCTTTTACCTGGTTTGGATCAGCATCAAAAGCCCGCGTGGCAATTTCAACCTGTAAAATAAAATTAGTCAGTGCCTGCGCTGGTCCATCATGCAATAGTTTGGAAAGCCGGCCTCGTTCATTTTCTTCTATTGCGATTATCTCATCAATACTATTAACAGATCCTTCTTTATGTGATTCAGCATCTAGATATTGTTCGTTCAGAAAATTCTGAATCTTTATTAATGTGTTCTCATAGTGCTGCCAGCGTTCGATGTCTGATTGCACTTTCTCGAGTTGCCCTCTGATCAACAAATATCTCTTCTGTGCATCCAGCGCATTATCATATGTCAGTTTGATCTCTGAACGGGGAAGTGTTTCAAGGTTTTGAACTGTCTGCTGTATCCGTGTGGATATATCTGTATTGCGTTGAGTAAGCTTGTTCACTTCCTGCCGCATTTTTTCAAGCGCACTGTTTGATTCATTAATGGCATTCTGTGCAGATCGTATTTCATCTGCTACGGATTGCTTGATCATATCTGATTCATTCGGTTCCTGATTTTCGTTTATCAAGTCAGCCATTGGTTGTTTACCTGCATTATTTGATACCCATCAAATAAGGGAGTATAGCACAATTTTTTTTAGTTATTGACCTATTTATCTGATTTCTCAACCTGATTGTGAATCCTTAATACTCAGGTCTGATCATCCACCAGCGAATCCACCATAACCCAATGATTCCAACAATCGCATATAGAAATACTAATATAAATGAATTTATGCTTTCTCCATTCACCATGGCCAATATCCACGGGAAGGCGAACAGAATTACAGATACAAACCAAAAGAACCTACTGCCATATTCCTTCCAACGATAAAGCCACGTATAGAGGGTTATGATAATGGCTGGAATACAAAATACCTGATGACCCTCCTTTACTGGAAAAGTGATTAATGAAGTTATCAGGATTGTGATAGCCGACAACCATAACAGAAATTTTTCATCTCTGTATCGATAATTAAACCACACGATCACCAATAACAATATCAGTGCCAGATGGATAATCAATAAAAACACTTTTTCCTGGGTAAATTGGCAATTGATGGATTGTGATATTACAGATGCAAACCTGCCATTCGTTGAAACTACATTCAGAAGGTTTTTCAGGTAGCCAGCAATCCATCCTGGAAAGATAATGAAAACGATCACCATCTCAAATAATGTTGCCGCCAATAAACTTCGTATGTACTTTATTTTCTGATGTTGTTTTGCCCAAATGATCAGGAACAGGATAAAAAAAGACCCTAATTGTAAATTCACCCAAATCAGACTGCTGAGAAACCCCGCCAAGCTATCCTTATTCTGAATGATCAGATAGAGGCTGATACTCATCAGGAGGAATAATATCGGGATGACATTATTTGTCAACAGACATAAAACACTATAGTAGTTCAATGAACAAAATCCAGCCGTGGCAGACATGATCGAAAAAGATACCTTTTGATGTGATAATAATAAAGTCAGGAGTATCCCTCCAACGATCAAACAAAGGATATTGACTGTCCTCCATAATGCCTCAGCATATTCGATTGGCAAAAAAGTAAATGGCAGGAAGACAATAATGGTCAATGGCAGATTTTGAAAATCCACCACCAATTCTCCTGATTCTGAATAGCCCCTATCCAATGTAATGGATCCCACTTCTTCGCTATTTCGCAAATCATAAGGGCTGCGGTTATCACTTATCCAGTTTTTAGCTGCGATATAGTTGATTGGAAACTCGTCCCTGGGAACCGGTAATTGGGAGACTCCCTTTAAAGCAAATGTACCAAAAACCAGGGTTGTAATGATACCCATGATAAGTAGTACCAATCGGGTAATACCAAAGGAAAGTGTTTTCATATACTAATTATTTCACGGAATTATAGGGTGCCCTGCCAAATATTACTGCTTGATCATCGTGATAATACTCATGCCAACCATAAAATGGGAGCAGATCAGCGATTTTCCATCCGGGTTCAATGACGATAAGATTAATACTCCAGAAATCCAGGATTTCCTGCCAGCCTTCTTCAGCATACATCACGTTTAGCCATTCACCGATGATTTGATCTCCAAACAGATCTGCACGGCTGTCAATGTATACAGGATAGTCTTTCAAATACCATTCAAAATATCCGCCCCAATTATATGAGTTGAGCATGTTACCCTGAGGATCATTTTGTTCAATCCAAGTCCTGGCTGCCATCGGAAATAAATTATCTTCCCAATATTCAATCGCTTGATGGTCAGTGATGACATACAATTTTAACTCTGCCGCAATGAAAACCAGGGAGACAATAAGCAACAGAACCGCCTTCATCACCCGGGGAGTGCTGCTACCCAGGTCTACGAAAATTCGATCAAGCACTTTTGGAATATATTTTTTTATTTTTGGCTGCATCCTGCAAAAAGCGGTCTCAATGGTTATCCATAGGTGGCCAGACACAATAATCATTCCGTACAAAACCAGGAATACCAAATTTCGACGCCATATAAAACCCATCGCGCACAGTATTGAGAACAGGATTATTTCGATCCAGGCTGCTTTCCGAGGAGAGATACTTAACGTAATCCATACAGCGATCACAAATACCAGATAAATCAGCTGCCGTGGATCATGGAAATCAGGGGAAGCCCATTCCATTATTTCTGCCTGTTCTCCACCCACACCCAGTGTATGGGAAAGCGTCGTCCACACTCTTATTCCCAATGGATGAATCATCACCACTATTGAACATAACAGAACCACAATGATTAACCGAATGTTTTGATTTCTCTCAAAGTGAACTTCTTTGTCGGTATTCACTACTCTTGCCAGGTTATCCACAATAAGTGTGATGAAAATAACAATGAAACCGATCACAAAACCACCATGCAGATTTGCCCATAAAAAGAAGCCTGGAATCAACCAGATCAATAAATCTCGTTTCCTCGTACGGTATAAAGATAGTATCCGTATTGTCACCAGGAAAAAGATGATAGAGATCATCTGTGGCCGGGCCTTGAGGAAAGGTAACAATAGAACACTCATAGCAATAGTCAAAACCATTCTATATACAGGGGGACCTTCCATCTGAAAAAATACCATTACAGCTGTTAGCATCGTTAATGCTGCGATCCAGATTGTGATGCCTGGGAAGCTCCCCAGCAAAAAGCTGATATACAGCCAGAGATCGGTCAACCAACTATGCGACAACCATGGTTCACCGAAGCATGTAAAGGAAAAGAGATCGTTTGTCAGTGGTTTTCC